>JANYEQ010000068.1 GCA_025363015.1 Bacteroidota bacterium | reverse complement strand
CATCAACAACAGCTTGGTTATTGGTTGTTTGATTTGAATTAGTTGTTTGTCCTTCTACTCCGTTCAGGGCGACTGTATTTGTTTTTTTGCTTTTACAAGAAAGAACAGTAATTACTACTAAAAAATATAAAATATGTAGGTTTAATTTATTCATTATGCTTTACGAATTATTTGAGCTCCAATTGCGTTTAAGCGAGTATCTATGTGTTGATAGCCTCTATCAATTTGATTAATATTAAATATAACGCTTTTGCCTTTTGCACTCATGGCGGCAATTAAAAGAGCTACACCTGCTCTAATGTCGGGGCTTGCCATTTGTATGGCGCGTAATTGTATTTTCCTATCTAAACCCATAACGGTGGCACGGTGTGGGTCGCATAAAATAATTTTAGCGCCCATATCTATTAATTTATCTACAAAAAATAGGCGGCTTTCAAACATTTTTTGATGTATAAGAACGTTGCCTCGGGCTTGTATAGCGGTAACCAAGGCAATGCTAATTAAATCAGGAGTAAAGCCAGGCCAAATGGCATCTGTAACGGTAAGTATAGAGCCATCAATAAAGGTATCTATTTCGTAACTTTCTTGTTCGGGTATAAAAATATCATCGCCTCTGCGTTCCATTTGTATCCCTAATCGCCCAAAAATGGTAGGTATAATGCCTAGGTTTTCGTAGCTTACGTTTTTAATTGTAATTTCAGATTGTGTAACGGCTGCCATACCAATAAACGAGCCAATTTCAATCATATCGGGTAACAAACGGTGCGTTGTACCTTTTAATTGTTTAACGCCTTCTATGGTTAGTAGGTTAGAACCAATACCCGAAATTTTTGCGCCCATACGCACTAACATTTTACATAATTGTTGTAAATAGGGTTCGCAAGCGGCATTATAAATTGTGGTTAAACCTTCGGCTAAAACAGCCGCCATTACTATATTTGCAGTACCTGTAACGCTTGCCTCGTCTAAAAGCATATATGCTCCACGTAGGTTTTTGCCTTCTACTTCAAATAATTCGTTATCGGATTGGTAGTTAAATTTTGCGCCTAAGGCTTCAAAGCCAATAAAATGGGTATCTACCCTACGGCGACCAATTTTATCACCCCCTGGTTTTGGCATATACGCCTTGCCAAATCTGGTAAGCATAGGGCCTACAATCATCATACTGCCTCGTAGGTTGCCGCCTTTCTTTTTAAATTCGGGCGATACAAGGTAATCTACATTAATATCATCGGCTTGAAAGGTAAATTCCTCGTGCCCTGTTTTTTCAACTTTTACGCCTAAATCAACTAATAATTCTATTAATTTATTAATATCAACAATGTTGGGAACGTTACTAATAACTACTTTTTCAGGTGTTAAAAGTACAGCACACAGTATTTGTAGGGCCTCATTTTTAGCACCTTGTGGTATTATTTCGCCTTTTAGTTTGTGACCGCCAGTAACTTCAAAAATTGCCATAAATAGAAATTAAAATTTACGAGTGTTGTTAGAATTATTATTGTTTTTATGTTTGTGATGATTGTTTTTGTGTTTATTATTTTTATTATTTGACCCGTTATTTTTGTTATTGGTATTATTTTTATGAAAGAATTTTTTTGGTGCACCTCGTAATTCTTGATGTGAACTTAAGGTAACATTTTCGTCTAATTTTAATTCGCCAGCCGATAATTCGTTTAGGTTTTTAAGAATAACGTCATCCGTTATAGAATCTTTATTCCAGTTATAATACGATTTTTTTAGGTGATTGGCTATTTGCCTTGTTAGTTCACTTTTTTCGTCTCCTAATGGAAATTCTTTTGCTTTTTTAATGATCTCTTCAATAGTTTTACCGTAATGTTTATAGCGTATTTTTTCTTTAGGATAACCTAATGTTTTAGGTTTTTCTTTAAATGATTCGGGGCTTGGAATGGGGTAGGGGCTATCTACATCTAACTTAAACTGCGAGATGATAAATAGGTGATCCCACAACTTGTGAGTAACATCTGCTGCATCGCGTAGGTGGGGGTTTAACTGACCCATTACTTGAATTATGGCTTTGGCGCAAAGGTTTCTATCGTCTCTATCAGCAATGGTAATGCAATATTCAATCATTCCTTGAATGTTACGACCATATTCGGGTATTATTAATCTATCTTGTTGGGTATTATATTCCATTATGTAATTTAAACTATAAATATACTAAAAAAAGGGCTAAAAAAATGTAGCTAAAAAAAAGTAATTAGCAGTGTATTGTTAGTTGCAGTTGTATATTAAAAAAACAGAAAGTTTTTTTAATATACATATTGAGTTTACTAAACTACTTTATACAATATAGGTTTACTAGGGCTTGCATCGTTTTCAAAAGGAGCAATTTGCAAATTTAAAATGTAAGTGCCATCATAAACTTCATTGGGTACATATATAAATTCGGTAATGGTTTTGTGTAATTGCGGATTGTTAGGGTAGTTCCAAAAGGCATGATGGGCTTCTAATTTACCATCATCGTTTTCTCTATCAATGCTTGGCATATCAATTAATAAATGTTCGATGCCTAACGCGTTTAAAAACTCTATTCCTTCTTTTAATATGTAGGGAGGATTAGTATTGCTGTATTGATGTGTTAATTTATTAATGCCGTTACTCAATGTTCTAATTACCAATGCTTCTGGAGCGATAATGTTTTCTAAACACATTTGTAATACTTTTTTTGTAATCACATAATCGCCATTTTGTAATTGAGTTGGCAAAATAGTAATTACCTCAGCAACAAATAAAAAGCGTTGTAAGTGTTTATTGATAGTATAAAATTCTTTACTAATATGCCCTACACACTCGGTGTGCGTGCCATTACCATGCGGATTAAATAGTATGTTTCTAAAATTTACACTTCCGCCTTGGTTTACATCGCCAATCCAATTACCATTTATAACGGGCTCTAATTTCATGGGTTCAACATACCAAGCACTCGTACAATTTTTATCAGTACTTAGTGGAATAGAAATATCAATGGGTTTAAAAAAGTCTACTTTAAATTCTTTTCCTCTGTGAAAAATAGTTGCTATCATTAAATTATTATTGACGGTTAATAGAAGATTGTTGATTTATACAGCAACCGTTGCCTTAATATGCGGATGAGGATTGTAATTTGTTAATTCAAAATCTTCAAACTTAAAATCAAAAATGTTTTTTATTGCAGGATTTATTTTTAATGTTGGAAGAGGTTTAAACTCACGTGTTAATTGTAGTTTAGCTTGATCTATATGATTTGAATATAAATGCGCATCGCCAAGTGTATGAATAAATTCACCTACTTCTAAATTACAAACTTGTGCTACCATCATTGTTAATAATGCGTACGAAGCAATGTTAAAAGGCACACCTAAAAAAATATCGGCACTGCGTTGATATAACTGACAGCTTAATTTTCCATCAGCTACATAAAATTGAAAAAATGCATGGCAGGGCGGCAGCTTCATATTGTTAATATCCGCTACATTCCAAGCGCTTACAATTAAGCGGCGTGAATCTGGATTTTTTTTAATCATATCAATAACCTGCGTAATTTGATCAATGTGTTCTCCATTAGGAGTAGGCCAATTACGCCATTGGTAGCCGTAAACAGGGCCTAAGTTTCCTTCGGCATCTGCCCAATCATCCCAAATACTTACGCCATTTTCTTTAAGGTATTTAATATTTGTATCGCCTTTTAAAAACCAAAGCAACTCGTGAATGATGCTTTTTGTATGTAATTTTTTTGTGGTTACTAATGGGAAACCGTCTTGTAAATTAAATCGCATTTGGTAACCAAATACAGAAATTGTTCCGGTGCCTGTTCGGTCTGTTTTAGTAGCTCCAACATTTAAAACATGTTGCATTAAATCGTGATATTGTTTCATTTTAATTTTTTATAATTTTTTTAGTATATGTTGTTTGCTGATTGTGTAATTCAAAAAAATAAATACCAGATGGAAAACTGCTTAAATTTATTGACGATTGTAAATTTTGAATAGTTGATTGATAAACTACTTGCCCCAATATATTTTTTATACTAAGCTTTGATAGCGTACTGTTATGTATTGAAAAATGTATAATTCCAGTAGTTGGATTTGGATACAAAATAAATTCATCATTAGCTGTAGTAATATTATTTACAACCGTAGTAATACAGTTAAGAGGGGAAGCATTGGTAGTAATAGAGAAATTGCCATTTACGATAAACCAATTTTGCCAAGTGCCACCTGTAGCATTGGGGTTTTGCCAATTTTTTAAATCGAAGCTATTAACGCCTACTGATGTGCCTTTTACAGCATATACTTTTAACGCTTCATTGTTTCTATTCCACGTTAGGGATTGCCCAGTGTTACAATTTTCGGGTATAGTGGGTAATGCACAATTTGGTTGAATAAAATAAGCGTTATCATCATACGTTGGGTAGCCACCAAAAATTTTCGCAACTCCTGTACTATCAATACAAATAGCAGTGTATTCATCGCAAGCAATGCCATTAAACGCTTTTGCACTGTCTTGAAATAAGCGCGCTAAAAAAGTGGATTGCCTACCTCTTCTGTCGGGGTTGTCATAATGCGTATCTGTAATTACTCGGTTTAAAATGGAATGATGTAAAAAATCGTTATTGCCTATTGTAACGCCTACGCCATATGGATTGGCTAATGCAACCGACGATGTAATAGAACTAACTGCTGCGGTAAAGTAGGCCTGGCCCTGAACCATCATACCAGCGCTTGTACCACCAATAGGTACTTTTTTTACGTTTATTAAATAATTTAAGGCAGAATCTACCTGTGTATTTTTCCACAATGTGGCGTAATCATTTTGGTTACCCCCCGCAATAAATACAGCTTCCGCTTCGCGTAATCTGCGTTTTACATAGCTATTATTTGCTGCGGCAATACTTGGTATTACAATGGTTTCAACCGAATTTACGCTGATTCCTAAACCGCTAAATAAATAAGTGTTATAGCCACTTGTGCCTGTAACCCTAATGACCACAATATCACCACCACCACTGCCATTTAAAAACCATTTCATAGCATTATCATCTTCGGTAGCACCTCCCATTAAGCACAAACGGTATTGTGTAGGTTTAATAACATTTGTTGTATCGCCAGTAAAATAGCTTGTATAAGGCGTTTGTGCTTTTATGTTTTGAATGGTAATAAAAAACAACAACAACAGTAACTTATTTATCATCTAACAAAAATAAAAAAACCTCTCATAGTTTTATGAAAGGTTTATTAAAAGTTTTAATTTAAAATCACTACCCTTTAAAATCGGCTTTTCGTTTTTCTAAAAATGCACCTACACCTTCTTTAAAATCGGCTGTTCCAAACGATTTTCCAAATTCTTCAATCTCAACTTCAAAACCATTTAAGCTATTGTTATAACCCGCATTAATTACTTTAATAGCCGTTTTAATTGCTGTTGGGCTTTTAGATGCAATTTTATTTGTTATTTCAAAGCATTTATTTAAAAGCTCGTCTTGGGTAGTTACGTAGTTGGCTAAGCCCCATTTATAGGCATCTTGTGCGTTAATCATATCGGCAGTAATTACCATTTCAAAGGCTTTACCCTTTCCTACCAATTGCGCTAATCGTTGTGTGCCACCATACCCTGGTATTACACCTAAGCTTACTTCTGGTAAGCCCATTTTTGCATTATCGCTTACCACTCTTATGTGGCAGGCCATAGCCAATTCTAATCCACCACCTAAAGCAAAACCATTTACGGCGGCTATAATTGGCTTACTATAATTTTCAATAAAATTAAAAATTTTAAAATGCCCTAGCGAACTTAATTGTTTACCTTGTTCTACCGAAAAATTTGCAAATTCGGCAATGTCGGCACCAGCTACAAATGCTTTTTGACCTGCGCCAGTTAAAATAACAGCGCGTAAATCTGACATGTTTTCAGCTTCAACTAAAATTTCGTGAAGCTCTTCTATTGTTTGTTTATTTAATGCGTTTAATTTATCAGGTCTATTAATTGTAATTATTAATACACCGTTTTTTACTTCGCTTAAAACATATTCGCTAATTGCTACCATAATTTGGTTTTAAATATTGGGGCAAATATAAAGCAAAAGCACTAAAACAATTTAAAAGTTATAAACCGTTTGTGGATAAAATTTATGTTATATATAATTTATAATTTTACTTAAAGCAATTTGTATATTTAATGTTTAAATATGAAGTATTTATTACTATTTACCACTTTGATTTGTTTTGAAAATTTATTTTCACAAAACGAATATATTGATTACCGCTCCACTACCAACCCTATGTATTGGAAAAACCGTAAACCCTATGAAGGCTATTGGCAACAAGATGTTCATTACAATTTAAAAGCAACCTTAAACGATAGCACAGATATAATTACAGGTACCGAAGAATTAACTTACTGGAATAATTCGCCTTACGATATTGGTTTTGTATATTTTCATTTATATAGTAATGCACAAACTAAATATTCGTATGCGGCCAATTTGTATAAAAACAATAATTACAATTTAAAATTTGGTAAATACCGTTCACAAGATAAGGGCACCGAAGTAGAAAAAATTACGATTAATGGCCAAGATTTAAAAACAGAGTTGGATAATACTATTTTAAAAGTTTACCTTTTAAAGCCTTTAAAATCGGGGGAAGCCATTACTTTTAATATAAATTTTAAAACCTATTTTGATAAAGAAGCCATTCGTAACCGAATGAAATTATTTAAAACCTTTGGCAATAAACATTATAATATTGCACACTGGTATCCGCGTATTTCGGTTATTGATCAAAAGTTTGCTTGGAATACCGACCAACACATGGATCATGAATTGTATGGCGATTATGGATCATTTAATGTGGAATTAACCTTACCAAATAATTATATTACTGATGGAACTGGTAATTTATTAAACGAACAAGAAATGTTACCCGACACGCTTCGTAAAAAATTAGACATTAGTAATTTTTTAAAAAAACCTTTAAATGAGCCCCCATCAACCATTATTAAAAAAGATGGAACCACAAAAACCTGGAAGTTTAGTGCCATTAATATACACGATGTAGCCTATACCGCCGACCCTACTTACCGTATTGGCGAAAGTAATTGGGATGGGGTACGCTGTATTGCATTGGTGCAAGAGCCTCACGCTGCAGGTTGGTATAATGCGAGTAGTTATATTGCAAAAATTTTAGAAGTTAATTCCTACAATATTGGACCTTATCATTACCCAAAAATGGTTTGTGCCGATGCCGAAGAAGGTACTGAAACCCCTATGCTTGCCTTGTGCGGCGGGGTCGATCCTGGTTATCGTTCGTTATTAATTCACGAAGCAACTCACAATTGGTTTATGGGAATGGTAGGCAGTAACGAAACCTATCGTGCTTTTTTAGATGAAGGTTTTACACAATTTTATACTGCCGATACGTATCAATTTATTGATGGACCAATTGAAGTAGAAGGTACACCAAAAAATAAATATGTTGAACGTTTTACCGAACCTAAAAAAGTATTAGATGCCGAAATTTATAATTCGTTTTACAATAATACGGTTACAAAAAATGAGGAGGTAACTTTAAATACCCATAGCGACGATTTTAATGGTGGTATTAGGCACGGTGGAGGGTATAGCCAAGTATATACCAAAACTGCTACCATGTTAAAAAGTTTAGAATATGTATTAGGACGTGCTTTTTTTGATAAAGCGATGCAGCATTATTTTAAACAATGGAAATTTTGCCACCCTTACCCTGAAGATTTTAGAAACTCAATAATTGGTTTTACAGGCGTAGATTTAAATTGGTTTTTTGACCAATGGCTGGAAACCACAAAAACTGTTGATTATAAAATTGGGCGCATAAAACATAAAAAAAACAATGTTTACGAAATTACATTTAAACGTAAAGGCAGTATGCAAATGCCTTTAGATTTTGTGGTAATTGATAAAAACGATAGTGCTCGCCATTACTATATACCTAATACTTGGTTTGAAAAACCTACTAAAGCCACCACGTTACCCCGTTGGATTGGCTGGGGACCAAAATTAAAAACAACTTACACGGCAACATTAAATATTGGCACAAAAATAAAAAATGTAATTATCGATCCCTCTGGAAGGTTGGCAGATGTTGACATGACTAATAATATAAAACACGGTAACGTTAATTTACGATTTGATTCTAAAATATATAATCCTCAAAATTGGAAACAATATGATATGCGCATTCGCCCAGCACTGTGGTATAATGGTTACGATGGTGTAAAATTTGGTGCTGTTTTAAGTGGCGATTATTTAAACACTAAACATGTGTTTGAAGCTGGAGCATGGATTAGTAGTGGCTTGGGTCAAGCTTATTTAGATAGTACGGTGGCTATAAATAAATTTAATAAACTATCGTTTTATTTAGATTATAAAACATCACTTAATCGTTTTGTAAAAAAATCAAATCTGTATTTACAATTAAAATCGTTAGATGGTTTAGATGCTGGTACACTTGGTTTTGAAAAGAAAAGTAATAATGATAAAACCCGTTTATATGCCCACGTAAAAGCTATGTTACGCGATGGACCACAAGATTTAGTGTATTTAATAAACAATAAAGAGTGGGGCTATCAAAAATTAAACAGCGCTATACATATTGGGTTAGAACATGTTTATAAATACAAACGTGGCATTGGTAATATATTAATAAACCTTCGCTCATCTGCCTTTACAAACGATTACGATTACAGCGCCGCAACTATTACTACCGTAAACAAAAACGATTTGGGTAAAATAAATATTAATACCCGCGTGTTTGCTCAAATAGGGTTTGGTAATAATACACCAAGCGAAAGTATGTTGTTTGTAGCAGGGGCAAATAACGAAGACTTAATGGATAACAAATATACACGCAGTTATGGCATTATTCCTCCAGCTTGGGGAAATTATGGTAACACTACTAATCATTTTACGGCAGGTGGAGGCTTGGGTTTAAGAGGCTTTAGTGGCTATTTATTGGCACAACAAAATACGGACGGTACCATCAGTTATAACTATAAAGGTACAACTGGCACAGCTTTTAATACCGAAATAGAATTTGGAGAATTATTTAAACGCTTTAATCCCAAATTTTTAAAAAACAGTATTAAACTTCAGCCCTATTTATTTGGTGATGCAGGTGTTATTAATATCAATCCATCTTACAAACCAAATATTATGAGTGATGTAATGGTAGATGCTGGTGTAGGAACAACCTTGAGTATTATAAAGTGGGGGCCCTTATATAACGTAAAACCACTAACGGTTAGATTTGACATGCCATTTTTTATAAATCGCTTACCGTATGCAGAAAAAGATTATTTTCAATTTAGGTGGATGCTAGGGATTAGTAAGGCGTTTTAAATTAATTACAAAATAAATCATTTACAATACCTTGTGCAATGCGTTTACTAGCACCGCCTCCGCCCAATTGTTTTTCTAACAGATTATAATTTGTAATTATTTCATTTCTATAATTACTATTGTTAATTAGTTTGTCTAATTCAGAAAAAATATTTTTAGTAGTTAAATCATCTTGCACCAATTCTTTTACAACTAATTTATCCATAATTAAATTTGGTAAGCCAATGTATTTTATGTTAACTAAAAGCTTACCAATTTTAAACGATAAAGCGCCTGCTTTATAACAAATTACTTGTGGTAGTTTAAACAAAGCACTTTCTAAAGTTGAGGTGCCTGATTTAATAACCCCCGCTTGTGCGTGGGTCATTAATTCATACGTTTGATTAAAAATTACCTTAATACCTTTTTGTTTTAAGGGTTCGTAAATGTGTGCTGGTAAATTGGTAGAACCAGCCACTACTAATTGATGGGTTTTAAAATCGTTTATAACACCTAACATTATATCTAGCATATAATTTATTTCTTGTAAACGACTGCCCGGTAATACAGCTATTATGGGCTGCTGGGTTAATCCGTTTTCTAAAATAAAATTTTCTTTTGTTTTAAATGTTGGTTTTTGCTGTTCAATAGCGTCGAGTAGGGGATGGCCCACAAACTCTACATCTATATTATGTTTTTTATAAAATGCTTTTTCAAACGGAAGGATAACAAATAATTTGGTAACGTATTTACGAATTAGTTCTACTCGCTTTTCTTTCCAAGCCCAAACCGTTGGCGAAATATAGTAATATACTTTTATGTTATTTTCAAAGGCCCACTTAGCCATTCGTAAATTAAAACCAGGGTAATCAACCAACACCAAAGCATTGGGTTTAAAATTTAAAATGCTTTGCTTTACTATTTTAAAATTTTTTTTAATAGTAATTATATTTTTCAATACATCAACAAAGCCCATAAAAGCCATTTGTTGGATATGAATGCTTGGAGTAACACCAGTGGCTTGTTGCATTAAATCACCTCCCGTAAAAGCAAAAATTGCATTTTTATCTAAAGTAATAATTTGTTTTATGCAATTACTGGCGTGTAAATCGCCACTGGCTTCGCCTGCTATAAAGTAGTATTTCATGTGTAGATTTTATTGTTTATAAGTGTCACATGGTTTAGCCAGCTTATCTTTATATATTTTTATTTTATAAATATGGCTAGTTCATTATTTACCCTAAATCTATTTCTAAAAAGTAAGTAATGTAAGCTACAATTGCAACGTAAATAATTACACTAACAATAATGCCTTTGGTAAACTTGTCTATTTTTTTTGTAAGACCAAAATAAAATAAAAGTAAATTGCCAATACCACACATTTTAACCACACCGCTTAATAATTGCCCCACTAATAGGTATTTTATAAAACGCTTTGGAAACGAAATTTGATGGTACATAAACAACCAATACAGTGTGAATAAAAACATAGGAAAGCAAATACCTATTATTAATCCTTTCCAAAAATTATCTAGTTTTTGTAGCCAAGTCATATTTATTCTAATGTTTTTAAATTATTAATTTCTTTATGTGCGGTTAAATCAGCCATAATAGGTACTACCGAAATATAATTGTTTGCTAATGCCCACTCATCAGTATCGTTAGCTTTTGGTTCGTAATTTTTAAATTCGCCAGTTAACCAAAAATAACTTCTACCATAAGGGTCTTTTCGTTCATCAAATTTTTCTACCCAGTTGGCAGTAGCTTGCCTGCCTACTTTAATACCTTTTATTTTATTGGCTTTTAATTTAGGGATGTTAACATTTAAGCAAACACCTTTTTGTAATTTATGTTTTAAACAATGTTCTATTAATTGTTTAATATATTTTTCGGCTTGTGTAAAATCTGCTTCGTGTGCATAATCACATAAGCTAAACCCAATACTGGTAATACCCTCTAAAGCACCTTCAATGGCTGCACTCATTGTGCCACTATATATAACGTTTATAGAACTATTACTACCGTGATTAATGCCACTTAAAACCAAATCGGGTTTTTGTTTTAGTAAATGATTTACTGCCATTTTTACACAATCAACGGGTGTGCCACTGCAAGCAATTTCAATGCCTACATTATGGTAGTTAGTTTTATGATTGCGTAATGTTGCATTAATAGTAATGGCATGCCCCATGCCGCTTTGAGGTTTATCAGGTGCAACTACTACAACTTTACCAAATTGTTTTGCGATTTTAATTAAATAAGTAATTCCGGGAGCTGAGATGCCATCGTCGTTAGTTACTAATATGAGTGGTTGTTTAGGCATAGTTTATATTTTTTTAATATTTATTTTTAAATATTAAAAATAATTTTTTTTAACACTCAAAAATTGATTTTATAAAATTACGCTTACTTTTTTTTCTTGATAAAAAAAAGTAACAAAAAAAATCAAGACTTCATAGACTTTTACGCTAAATTTTATGAGGTCGAAAATCAATTTATCTTTATTTATATAATTTTAAGCGTTCTTGTTTCACATTTTCATTTTCTAAATATTCATCATAGGTCATTTTTTTATCAATAATGCCTTTTGGTGTTAGTTCAATAATACGATTGGCAACGGTTTGCATTAGTTCATGATCGTGGCTGGTTAGTAAAACAGTGCCTGTAAAATCTTTTAAGGCATCGTTATAGGCAATAATACTTTCTAAATCTAAGTGATTGGTTGGCTCATCTAAAATTAAAAAATTTGGATTTACCTGCATCATACGGCTGGTCATACAGCGTACCTTTTCTCCTCCAGAAAGTACCGAACATTTTTTCATTACTTCTTCGCCTGTAAATAGCATTTTTCCTAAAAATCCGCGTACATAGCTCTCATCTTTATTGCTAGAGTATTGGCGTAACCAATCCATTAAATTCATATCGCCCTTAAAATATTTGGCGTTATCGTTGGGTAAATAACCTTTATGAATGGTAGTTCCAAATTTATAGGTACCGCTATCTGCTGTATCTTCTTCGTTAATAATATCAAACAAAGCTGTAATGGCTAAATGATTTTTTGCAATAAAAGCAATTTTATCACCTTTTACTACATTAATGTTTACATTTTTAAATAATACACCATCGGCATTTGATTTACTTAAATTTTCAATATGTAACAATTGGTCGCCCGCTTCTCGTTCTTGCTTAAAAATAATACCAGGATATTTACGTGTACTAGGCGGAATTTCATCTACCACCAATTTATCTAATAATTTTTTACGTGAAGTTGCTTGGCTTGATTTACTAGCGTTGGCACTGAAACGACGTACAAACTCTTGTAATTCTAAACGCTTGTCTTCTGTTTTTTTATTTTGGTCGGCACGCTGTTTTAATGCTAACTGACTCATTTGGTACCAGAAACTATAATTACCCGTATAGGTTTTTAATTTGCCGTAATCAATATCGCAAGTATGCGTACACACAGCATCTAAAAAGTGCCTATCGTGACTAATTACAATAACTGTATTTTCAAAATCAGCTAAAAAATTTTCTAACCAACTAATTGTTTCAACATCTAAATCGTTGGTGGGTTCATCTAATAATAAAATATCTGGGTTACCAAAAATGGCTTGGGTTAATAGTATTTTTACTTTGTCTTTACCCGTTAAATCTTTCATTATTTTAAAATGAGAGTCAACGCCAATACCCACATTGGTTAATAAAGTAGCGGCATCACTTTCAGCATTCCAGCCATTCATTTCGGCAAATTCGGCTTCTAATTCGGCTGCTTTTAGTCCATCAGCCTCGCTAAAATCGGGGCGTGCATACACGGCATCTTTTTCTTTTATCAACGCATGAAGACGCTTATTGCCCATCATTACGGTATCTAACACGGTAAACTCATCAAACTCAAAGTGATTTTGTTTTAGCACACTCATACGCATACCCGGTAAAATGCTTACTATACCTTTAGTGGGATCAATTTCTCCACTTAAAATTTTCATAAAAGTACTTTTACCTGCGCCATTTGCCCCAATTAAACCATAACAATTGCCGGGAGTAAATTTTACGTTTACTTCGTCAAACAAAACACGTTTGCCATATTGCAAACTAATATTAGAAACTGAAATCATAATTATTAAAAAACGTGTAAAGATACGATTTGATTGGAAATAGAGTGTTATAAAAACAAATGATAAATTGTGTAAAAAATGGGTTTTAATTAAAACAAAATTTAGTGGTTTAGGTTACATTTGTAAACTTATAAAAAGTAAAAAATTATGCCAACAACTACACAACATATTACATGTTTAATAATAGGTTCGGGCCCAGCAGGCTATACCGCAGCTATATATGCAGCCCGTGCTGATTTAAAACCAATTTTATATACAGGCTTAACGCCAGGCGGACAATTAACCGAAACTACTGAAGTAGATAATTTTCCGGGTTACCCAAAAGGTATTACAGGCCCTGAGTTAATGAAAGATTTACAAGACCAAGCCGAGCGATTTGGAACAGAAGTGCGTTTTGGCTTAGTTACTAAAGCGGATTTAAATGCAACTCCAAAACGTGTTTGGGTAGATGATACTATTGAATTAACAGCAGATACTGTAATTATAAGTACAGGCGCTAGTGCCAAATGGATTGGTTTAGAAAACGAAACGCGTTTACGCATGAATGCAGGAGGAGTAAGCGCTTGCGCGGTGTGCGATGGTTTCTTTTTTAAGGGACAGGAAGTAGCCATTGTAGGAGCAGGCGATACCGCTGCAGAAGAAGCCACCTATTTAAGTAAATTGTGTAAAAAAGTTTATATGATTGTGCGTAGAAGCGAAATGCGTGCTAGTAAAGCCATGCAACACCGTGTAAAAAATACAGCCAATATTGAAATTTTGTGGGATAGTGAAACTGCCGATATTTTAGGAAAAGAGGCTGTTGAAGGAGTAGTTGTAAAAAATAGCAAAACAAACGAATTAAGAACCCTTGATGTTACAGGTTTTTTTGTAGCCATAGGGCATAAACCAAATACCGATATTTTTAAAGGTCAATTAGAGATGGATGAATTGGGTTATTTGCAAATAGTGCCAGGTAGCAGTAAAACAAACATTGAAGGTGTTTTTGCCGTGGGTGATTGTGCAGATAAAACCTACCGCCAAGCAGTAACAGCAGCTGGTAGTGGTTGTATGGGTGCTTTAGATGCCGAACGTTATTTAGCAGCAAGTGGCATACATTAACTTAATGGCTAATTTACTTACAAATTCATCAAATAAATAGCGCGAATCTTTTAGTTAGCTGCAGGCGTAAAACCGACATACTACAAACTATTAACATCAAATAAAACAGCCGACTTTTTTAGTAATTTTATCTTTTAATTTTTAAAAATGGACAATCACATTATTGACAATGTAGGCTTAGATATTTTGGTGGACAATATTTCAAAAAATGGCGTTCAACGCTCTATAAAACCTGCTTTTAACTCAAATGACTTTATAATTTATAACGACGACAGTTTAGAAGTTATGAGTCGTATGCCTGACAATTATTTAGACATGATTTTTGCAGACCCACCGTATATGCTCTCAAATGATGGTTTTTCTTGCCAAAACGGGCGTATGGTTAGCGTAAATAAAGGCAAATGGGACAAATCGAAGGGTTTTGACGAAGACCTAAAATTTCATGAAATTTGGATAACAGAATGTAGACGAGTTTTAAAGCCTGAGGGGACAATTTGGATTAGTGGAACTTACCACAGTATTTATCAATGTGGTTTTTTACTTCAAAAAATTGGCTTTCATATGCTTAATGACATTTCTTGGTTCAAGCCAAATGCTGCACCAAATTTAAGTTGTAGATTTTTTACTGCATCTCACGAAACAATTTTATGGGCTCGTAAAGACAAAAATGCAAAACATTATTTTGATTACGAAGCTATGAAAAACGGACGCTTCCCTGAAGACAATATCAAAAAACCCGATTTACAAATGCGTTCCATTTGGAGTATTCCAACATCGTCACCAAGCGAAAAAGAACTAGGAAAGCACCCAACTCAAAAACCATTGGCACTTTTAAAACGCATTGTTTTAGCGTCTACAAAACCTGGCGATTTAATTTTTGATCCATTTAATGGTGGTGGAACCACAGGCATCGCTGCAACATTAGTTGGCGACAGAAAATACATAGGCTGTGAATTAAACAAAGATTATGTTGACTTAACGGTAAAACGTTATAATCATATTAAAAATCAAAATTCATTATTTTAACTTTATGATTAGTAAAGGTAAAGGAGGTTCAAATACAAAAACAGGATTGGTTTTCGAAGGCAAGACAGACTTATCAACATTTTTAAATTCACAAAAGGGTTATTCCGTAAAGGATAACGAAGTATTTTATAATAAAAAACTTATTGCTCGTATTTTTAAAAAATTTGGTTTCTATACTTTTTTGGAAGAACAAAAAGTAAACTGGAAGTCTTTAATTTCTAAAAAATTACTACCTGACGACAGCATCTACGTAATAATTAACAATACACTTTTTATTATTGAATGTAAGTTTCAGCAGGTTGCAGGATCAGTTGATGAAAAATTACAAACATGCGACTTCAAGAAAAAACAATATCAAAAATTGTTATCGCAATTAAATATTGAAGTTGAGTACATTTATTTATTAAGCGACTGGTTTAAAAAACCTGAGTATAAAGACGTTTTAGACTACATAATAAGTGTTCGTTGTAGTTACTATTTTGAATACATACCATTAAATAAATTGGGACTGCCAGTACCAAAAAAATAAAACGCCAGCAGGTAACAGCAAGCACAATTTTTGGCGTAGTAATGCTCAAATGTAGGGATGGTCATTAGCCAAAAACTGATGCCTGCTTGCAAAACGTTAGGGGTAATTTTACAAGATAATAATGACAACACAATTACTGACAGCCATCTTATTTTTTGGACTCGTTTCGTGCAACACGACAACTGACAATTATCCTGACCTAGGAGATGGATATAAGTTATATGGAGAAGGGGGTTACACCACAGAACTTGTTGATTCTAATAATACGGTAAAAGTTAGCGAATATATTTTGTGCTATGAATTTGATTCAACATTTATAATTATAATGCAATCACCTCCGGACAGTTTACCCAAAATTAATCCAATTGTATTTACAGACAACGACAAAAAAAAATTAATCGCAGACAAAAATATATTTAGACAATACTGGATCATTTGTAAAAAAGAGGATGGTAATTATTCTTATGACAGCACCAATCAAAAAGCAAAATATTCAAACATTTATGGGCCATTTAATAAGACTGAATATTTAAAACAACGAGAAATCCTAAAATTATCTAGACATTTAAGATTTAAAAATGAATAAAAACTACCGCTAACAGCACCTTGGGCTAATGCCTGTTCATTTTGCATTTTAACTTCTCGTTGGACATTCGTATATTTAGGATCACGGACGACAGGCACTAGCCCAAGCCCGAAACCGTTCGTGGCAAAGCGTAATGACAACAATGGTATTCACACATAAGATAAATTTTCAGTCATTTAAATGGTTCGGCAGTTCTATTTTAACTCTCGTTAAGTCCTTTGACAAAAATACTCCACAACAATTTATCTCGACAATTCTACTGACATCTCCGAATGTTTTTTATTCCTTTTTATTTCCTCCGCACTTTTTACCCTGCAACAGCGACCGATAAAGCCTTTAGTTTAAAAAAACAACCCTGCCGATATAGCTTTTTTTACAAACTATGCAAGTAAAGAAAGTAACCCTGGTTTTTATGGAGCACAAGCACTTTTATAATTTGTAATGGGTATAAATTACACTATACCAAACAAAAGTTGTAAAAATAAATTAATACATTTTAAAAGGTGCTGTTTTTTAAATAGCACCTTTTATTTTTTAATTTTTTTTTATACATTTACTAATAGTTGAAAAAAATAAAATACATATTTTTAATAACCACTTTGGCTATTACAAATTACTTTAGCCAAGGTGGTTTTAATAAAAATTACACACTATTAGGTTCATATGTATCTGTGTGCTCAGACATTATAGAAGCACCAAACGGCAACATTATAATGACGGGGCTAACTTATGATGCAGGAACAGGAAGTAACAGACTGACTATTATTAGCGCTGACTCACAAGGCAACCAATTGTGGCGTAAAGATTATGGTAGTGATAAATTTGAGTACTTAGATGATTATAGTATTTATAGTAGATCAATTATAAATGGGGTTAATTGCTTCTATTTTTACTCCATAGTTAGAGATAGTAATAATAAATATCTTTCCGTTTTAATTAAATTAAATTACAATGGCGATACACTTTGGCAAAAAAAGTATTACGATGCCACAGATTACTTATACATTTTTGGTGTAACTAAAAGCGTAGATAATGGTTTTTTAATGACAGGAGAATTTTCACATCCAACAAACCCAGTTACCCAAACAATGATTATTAAAACGGATAGCATGGGCAATGAGTTGTGGCGTAAAAAAATATCAAAATCTTTGCCAAATGGACAAAGTGGACATAATTTAATACAAGACAGCGCAACCAAAAAAATAGTAATTGTTGGCTACCAATATAATGGTACAGCAAGCGCTTATACAAATTATGCTAATATTATTGTTACAGACAGTTTGGGTAATGTGTTGCAACGGGTATCTAATTGGGGGGGTACTTTTAAAGACATCATACAAACTAAAGATAAAGATATAATAGCAGTTGGAGTGAAAAACCAATGGAACGACAGCCCAGGTGGCTTTCCTCGTACCAAGGGTTTTGTCATAAAATTTAATTTAAATAATATTAATACTGTTATTTGGCAAAAAGAGTTTGATACACTTTCGGTTTATAACGAAATAGCAACTGTTAACGAATTACCAAATGGCGATTTAGTTTTAGCGGGACTATTAGACACATTAAAAAATTATGGAGTAACTGAAAAGGGTATGCTACGCATTATTAAGTTAGATAAAAACGGTAACTTAAAATGGAGAAAATTGTTTAGCAGGGATATGTCAACCGTAAATAGTAAAAAACCTCGTAGCTTAAACTTAACACAAGATGGAGGTTTTTTAGTGGCCAATGAATTATACTGGGCAACCAACCCCCGCCCATATAGTATTACAAAAATAGACAGCACTGGTTGCGATAGTACGATGGCTTATTGTAGTACTGTTGGTATAAACGAATTTGCTTCGGCAGGCTCAGCAACCGTAAAGGTTTACCCCAACCCTGCCAACAATATTTTAAATATTGAAATTACGGACGCTGAGCTTAGCCGAAGCGGTAGTTTTAAACTACAAATAATAAATAGT
>JANYEQ010000056.1 GCA_025363015.1 Bacteroidota bacterium | reverse complement strand
ACTAACACCTTAACGGGATGTAGTACCAATACTACAGTTGCCATTTTAGTAAATAATTTACCCACATTTAATGCTTCGGCTACTTCGGGTAGTGTATGTACAAATGGCGTAATTACTTTAAATGCAAATGGTGTAGGGCTTACTAATTATACCTGGGCCGGCCCTGCAATATATTCAGCAACAGGAGCTAATCAAACAATAAATAATGCAACAAGTGTAAATGCAGGTAACTATACCATAACCGTTACAGATGCAAATAATTGCCAAAATACTTTGACTGTACCCGTATTTATTTATAGCTTAACGCCTGTAAATGCTAACGCTGGAGCAAGTACCAACACCTTTTGTAGTGGGAGTATAATTAATTTATTTGGGGCAACAAGTGCCGTAACTTATAGTTGGAGCGGACCAAACAGCTTTACATCCAACATACAAAACCCAACACTTACCAATGCACAAATAAATGCAACAGGTATTTATACGTTAGCCGTTACTGATATAAATGGCTGTGTAAATAGCGACACTGCTAAAGTAACAATTAACCAAACTCCTTCGTTAGTAACAAGTAATAATGCTTTAACCTGTGCAGGTCAAAACGTAGTATTATTGGCAAACTTTGGAAGTGGCGTTGCTGTAAATTGGTATAGCGATTTATCATTAACCGCCCCCTTACAAGTAAACTCTAACACGTATACACCAACTTTTGGAAGCTTTGGCACCTATACTTTTTATGCCCAAGGTATTTTAAACGGTTGTACAAGTAGCATAACACCAATTACTGCAAATTACTATAATTTAGTTGCGGGCATTGCTTCGTCCACCCTAACTGGGCCGTTGCCATTAGCTGTACAATTTACGAATACAAGTATAGGCTTATTACCTGGTAATGCTACTAATTGGAATTTTGGAGATGGCAATTCAGCCTTGAGTTACAACGCATCAAACATATTTAATAATACGGGCACATATAGTGTTAGTTTAATTATATCTAACGGATTATGTAGCGACACTGCACAAGTTGTGGTTAATGTTACTATCTCAACCATAGTAGTACCCGAAATATTAACACCAAATGGCGATGGACATAACGATGTATTTGATATTAAAAACATTGAGTACTTTCCTGAAAATGAATTATTTGTTTTTAACCGTTGGGGTAATTTAGTTTATAAAGTAAAAAGTTATAAAAATACTTGGGACGGCGTGCCAAATGTTGATGGTAAAACTGGTAATGGCAAGTTACCGCCAGCTACTTATTTTTACTTGTTAAAGTTAAACGATACAGATAACCAAATATTTAAAGGATTTGTACAGTTAATGTATTAGTTATAAATTACAAATAATTTATAAAAAACAAAAGCGTTTTATATTAATATGAAACGCTTTTTTAGTGTACCTACAAATTATTAAATTATTTTTTTTCGCAGTTGTTTAATTTTACTAATGTGTTTTTTTGTTTCAATAGCTTTTAATTTATTAGTTTTACTAGGCTTTGTGGGCAAGCGTTTAATTTTAGGTTTTAATAATTTATTTAAAAGTGTAATTAATTTTTTTTGAGCCTCTTCTTTATTTTGTAATTGGGTACGGTGTTTATTGCCAATTAATTTAATTTTTGTTTCTTCAATAAAATTAGGATACTTCATTAAAATAATTTGTTTTTGTTCCGCTAATAAGCTTTTACTTTTCTTAACATCAAATTCTAATTCTACCTTTGTTTCAACCTTATTTACATTTTGCCCGCCCTTGCCTCCACTCCGCGAAGTATGGTATTTTAAATCTTTCTTTAACAAAATCAATATTTGCTCTTCTTTTAACATTCTATTCTTAATAATCAATGCTGAAGGTACGCATTTTTTAAAACAAAATAGGTTACATTTAAATGTGAAAAAAATAATTTTTATTTTTTGTATTTTTTTTCAAACGGTATTTGCTCAAACAATTAAGCAATGTAAACAACGTTTTGATAATTATTTAAACTTTAAAGGTTCGTTAAATAATTTAGTAAGCTTTGAAGAAGATGCTATCTTTATTAAAGATGCTACTGGTAAAAAAGAATTTGCTATTTATAGCCATGAAATTGAAATGCTTGCCAGTTTTTTTGAAAATAATAGTTTTAAACTACACGAACAATTATTAAAATTAAAAGGCATAAAAAAATACAGTAAACGCCAACGCGATAGTTTATATATTTACATTGATGACATCAAAAAATTACCGAAGCAAAAAAAAATAAAACCCTTACAAGGATACAGAATTGCTATAGACCCTGGGCATTTTGCTACAAGCTTAACCGATGCGAAAATTGAACAAAAATATTTATACTTTGTAAAAGATACTTTAAAAAATAATAATGATACCATTAAATTATTTGAAAGCGCCTTAACATTTAATACTGCTCAATTAGTAAGAGTAATGTTAGAAGAACAAGGAGCAACTGTGTTTTTAACACGTACGCAAAATAATTTTACGTCGTTTAATTGCACTTACACCTCTTGGATAAAAGAGCATAAATTACACGTGTTAGACAGTTTAAAAATAAACAACATACTATCTACCGACCGTTATAATAAATTAATTAAACTAAATGATTATAAATTGTTTTGGGAATTTTTTAGAGATTTTGATTTGAGCAATCGTGCCAAAATAATTAATCAATTTAACCCACATGCCACATTAATAATACATTATAACGTAGATGAAAAAAATGACCCTTGGTTAAAACCAACTCTTAAAAATAATACTATGGCTTTTATTGGCGGTGCGTTTACAGAAAGTAATTTTGATAAACCCGAAACTAAAATACATTTTTTACGTTTACTATTAACACAACAATTAAATCAATCTGAGAAATTGGCTACTCAAACCGTTTTAAATTTTAATAAAAATTTGGGGGTATCTATTGCCGGACAATTTGATGCTGATTATTTAAAAGATAATTGTATAACCACTCAAAATAAAGGAGTTTTTTGCCGAAATTTAATTTTATGTCGTACGATAAACTCACCATTAGTATATGGCGAAGCATTGTACCAAGATAATACCAACGAATGCGAGATATTAATGAAATTAGATAAAACAGTAAACACTATAAAAACAAATGAGCGTATTTACAATGTAGCTAAAAGTTATTACGATGCTGTTTTCTTATTTTTAAAAAATTAAATTATTTCAAGTATTGCTAGTATTAGTCTTTTTAATTTCAAATACTTAAATTTGAATTAAAATAAAACTATTTATTATGATTAAAAAACTACTATCAATTGTATTTATTACAATTACATGTAAAACTATAACCGCACAATCATTTTCATTAACTTATCCATTTAGTTCTGTAACATCTACCACTGGTGTTATCGATCCTACACCCGCTCCAACAGCAGTTGGTATTACCTCAGGTTCGTTTACAGCGGTTGGTTTGTACCCAAATTCATCTACTTCAAATGTATTTTCATTTCAAGGATGGCCAGCAGGTGCAACGCCCTCAAGCAATGTTACCTTTACAGGCTCTTTAGATCCAGCGAAATATTTTGAAATTGTATTAACTCCGCAATCAAATTATGTAGTGAGTTTAACCAATATGTATTTTTATATGAACCGCTCATCTACTGCGGCCAGGCATTGGGCTGTTCGAACCAACAAAGATGGGTATGTGGCTAACCTTCCGGCAACATCTTTAGGTGTGGGGACAGGCACTGTAATTACAGTACAAGGGGGCAATACATTTTTTTGGAGCGATTGGGCAGTAACAACTACTTCGGCCAATATAGCAAATGATTTATGTAAAGTAGATTTTTTAGGGTCAAACTTCACAAATCAATTTATGCCTTTTAATATTCGTATTCACGCTTGGGATGGCACATCAACTGCAGGTTCGTGGCGAATAGATTCGGTTGCTATAAATGGCACCGCCACTTTTTCGATGAGTGTTGGCTTACCAACTTTAACGCACGATATTAATGCTAATTTTAAATTGTACCCTAACCCGAGTAACGATGGTATTGTTATGCTTGAAGCCACGCAAAATAACATTAATACCATTGACATTTTAAATAGCTTAGGGGCGGTAGTAATTTCTCAAAAAGGCAATTTATCTAATAAAGTAAAGTTAGATGTAACAACTTTACCCCTTGGAACTTATTTTGTTAAAATTACTAGTGATACAAAATTTACGACTAAAAAATTAATTATCACAAAATAATTTATCAAAAAACTAGCTGAAAATTTAAACCATTAAGCAAAAATAAATTCGGCATTAATAGTTGTGATTTCTGCTACTTTGGCAATGCTAGTTTGTTTTATTTCTGCAATTTTTTTTGCAACTTCTAAAATATAAATAGGTTCGTTACGTTTACCTCTAAAGGGCACTGGCGCTAAGTAAGGCGCATCAGTTTCTAATACTAAATGCTGCAAATCTATTTGCTCTACAACTTTATCGAGCCCACTATTTTTAAAAGTTACAACGCCTCCAATACCTAATTTAAAATTACCTAAATCAATAATTTTATGCGCCTCATCTACAGTGCCTGAAAAGCAATGAAAAATAGCTTTTGGCAATTGTTTAAAGGATTTTAATATTTCATAAATTTCATCAAAGGCATTACGACAATGAATTACAATAGGGTAATTAAATTTTAAAGCCCATTTTATTTGTGTTTCAAAGGCATTTTGTTGTTGGGTTACAAACGTTTTATCCCAATATAAATCAATACCAATTTCGCCAATAGCTATAAATTTTTGTATTTGCAACCAATTGCTTACTACAGCTAATTCTTCATTTACATTTTCTGCCACGCTGCAAGGATGTAAACCCATCATGGCAAAACAATTAGTAGGAAATTTCTTTGTTAATTCTATCATTCCGTTTATAGAAGTAGAATCAATATTTGGTAAATAAAATTTTGTAATGCCATTTTTAATAGCTTTTTCAATAAGTTGCACTCTGTCTAAATTAAACTCTTCAGAGTATAAATGCGTGTGTGTATCGGTAAACATTTTACTACTTGTTTTAATTATTATTGGCTGTTAATTGCTAACAATTACCAAACAGGCACTAATTTAACGAATCTAAACTAACTTTTACAACGTTTAATAACTCGGCTTTATTTGCATTACTTTGGCTTAAAACCCTTAAACCTAATAAGCTACTATATAAAAACTGGCTGTAGGTTTTAATAGGTTTACTTAAGGTAACCAATTTTTTATCCTGCGCATCAGTTAACCAAGTGTTTAATAAATTTTGAACATCCTCTTTTTCGTTACAAATTACTTGTTGCGTTTTGAAGCAATGCTTACTCATTTCGGCAGCGGCATTCACCATTAAACAACCGTTATCATCAGGATTATTTATTAAATGATTTACAACTTCTTTAAATAAAATTTCTATTTTTTGTAAACCATTTAATGGTTTTTCATCTAGCTTTTCAAGTAAATTTAATCTGGTATTTTTGTAATACTCTAAGGCTAATAAATATAAATTATGTTTGTCGCTAAACGAGTCGTATAAACTACTACGACTTAATCCTGTGGCTATTAATATTTCATCTATCGATGTACCATTATAGCCTTTTTGACGAAAAATAATAGAAGCAGCTTCTAATACTTTTTCTTTATTAAATTGCTTTATTTTTGGCATAAAAATATTTTTTTGTAAAGTTAATTATTTTTTCAGACTAATTGTTCCAAATAAATTTCACTTTAAACATACCTACGTAATATTGCCAAAAGTGGTTTTTTAACAAATTTTATACATTAAAAGTATAAATTTGGTACAAGATTTGGTGCTTACTAAAACTCAATTACTAAATTTGTTTATTACTAACTCTTATGAAAAAACTACTACTTTCCCTATCGCTAATTTTTGTTTTTACTGCAACTACTAAAGCCCAAAGCGGTTACGACATTAAAATTAATTTTAAAGGTTGTAAAGATACCATGGCGTTTTTGGTTAAATACACCTTTGACCAACAATACATTGCCGATACCTGTAAAAAAATAAAAAACGGCTTAATTACATTTAAAGGTAAAAAAGATTTAGATAAAGGTGTTTATACTCTTGTAAGCGAAGGCAAAGCCATTTACTTTGATTTTTTTATAAACGAAAATCAAAAATTTACAATAAATACAGATGTGGCCGATATTGTAAATACCCTTAAATCAATTGGTAATAAAGAAAACGAGCAGTTTTTTGAATACATAAAATACATTACCAACAAAAATCAAGATTTTGGTAAACTACGCGACCAAACCAAAGGTAAAAGTAAGGCTGACAGCACCAAGTTTATGAACGAAAAGTTAAAAACGCTTAACGAGGAAGTTAAAAAATTTGAAAGCGATTTTATGCTTAAAAGCAAAGGTACATTTGTATATGATGTGTTAAATTTAAAAACCGAAAAAGAGCCCACTGAAATTCCTAAAGCTAAAAATGGCAGGCCCGATAGCGTTTATCAATACTACTATTATAAAAATCATTTTTTTGATGGTATTGATTTTAAGGATGAGCGCATTGTTCGTACACCGTTTTTTGACGATAGAATAAAAAAATATTTTGAAAGTGTTATTTTACAACACCCCGATACAGTTATACAAGAAGTAGATAAAGTATTAAATAAATGTAACCAAGGCAACTTAATTTACAATTTATTAATAGGTTATTTTACCTATAAATACGAGCAAAGTAAAATTATGGGCTTTGATAAAGTGTTTGTGCATATAGCCGATAATTTCATAATAAATGGTAAGGCAAGTGGTGTTTATAATGAAGAAACCGTTAAAAAAATTAAAGAGCGTGTGGATATTATGCGCAATTTATTATTAGAATCGAAAGTAGCTGAATTGTATATGATTGATACCGTTTATGGCAAACAAGTAATGAAAATGGGCTTTGATACCGCAAAAACAAGTAAAACTGTTACTGATTTATACTACAAAAATGTAGATAAACTAACACCCATGTTTAAAACCCTTTACCAAGTAAATGCAAAATATACCGTGTTAGTTTTTTGGGCCAGCGATTGTGGGCATTGCCAAACCGAAATACCCAAACTACAAGAAAACTTAAAAGAACTTAAAGGTAAAATAGATTTTAAAGTATTTGCCGTACAAACTAAAGATGAATACGAACCTTGGCGCAAATTTATAATTGATAAAAAACTAGATTTTATAAATGTGTTTGACCCCATACATTTAAACAATTTAAAAGAACGTTTTGATATATACTCCACTCCAGTAATTTATATTTTAGATAAAGACAAAAAAATTAAAGCCAAGCGCCTAAGTGCCGAGCAGGTTGTAGAAATGCTTAAACTACTTGAAAGCATTGAGAAAACTAATAATAAAAAGTAAAACTAATTTATTAAAGTGATTTTAATTTTTTAAGATCTTGTTATTGCTTTATAACCTTTTTTATGACGGTACCATTGGTGGTACAAATTTTTAAAAAATAAACACCAGCTGGTTGATTATAAAAATCTAACTGTACATTTAAATTTGTTTGTTGTGAAATAATAGAGTTTATTAATATGCCACACACATTATATACTTGTATAGATGCTGTTTTACAAAAACTGCCATTAATTAAAGATACACTAATACTATTGGTAAAAGGGTTTGGTGCTAAAACAACAGTGTTATTAAGTTCTGCAGTTGAATGAGTTAAACCCGCAACTATGGGCACACTACACATATTAGGCGTACCCCAACCACGCGAGTTATTTGGCGTTAACGAAAAAGTTGCTGTTTTACGTAAGGTATCTAACACTTTAATATTATTAAATGTTTTATGAGCTTGCCAAAAACAAGCCATCGCTCCTGCTAATATTGGCGTTGCAAACGATGTACCACTTGCTTGCCCACAAGCACCATTTGTACTTGGAAAACTTACCCAAGAGTTACCACCCCGTGCAGTTAAATCGGGCTTAAAACGCCCATCAGCCGTTGGCCCTAAACTACTAAAACCACTCACATTACTTAAACTATCAATAGAACCTACAGTACAAATACTATCCGCATCGGCCGGAAAACTAATTTTTGGCCAAGCGCTACCATTACCATTACCAGCAGCATTTAAAACCAACATGCCTTTGCGTGCCGCTAAATTGGCTGCAATAGTCATGGGTGCTGTTTTACCATCTAAATCGGCAAAGGTGTGGTTTTGCGCAGGATTATCGAATTGATTATACCCTAAAGATGTGGTTAAAATATCTACGCCTACACTGTCTGCAAATTCCGCACCGCGAATCCAATTATATTCTTCGCTGATGGTTTCTGTATTTACATCTTCGGTACGTAGTAACCAATAATCGGCTCGTGGTGCCGAACCCATAATTACATTAGGTTTTATTGCCGCCATACACGATAATACTTCAGCTCCGTGGCTATCTTGTAAATATACATTACTACCAGTGCCTAGTACAAAGTCGCGTGTACCCAGTATTCCGCCACGGTTTCGTAAACTATCAAATACTGGGTTTACGTCTACTTTGCTAAAGCCATCGTCTAATACCGCAATAGTCATACCTTGTCCACGGTAACCTAATGAATGAATGCAATCTACCCCTAATTGTTTATTTTGCCAATACGAACCGCCGTAATTAAACGTTGCAGAAGATGCACTTTTTAAATCATCTACGGTTGTATTTATGGGCTGTTGTACTTGTGGAACATCAATTTTATAACGGTTTACTTGCCCCGTACTTTGTACAAATGAAAATGAGCTAACGGCAGTAAGTACAGATGCAGATGGCACACTAACTACTACACCATTTAACCATTTTGAAACGTATAAAACGGTAACATTAGTTACTGCATCTACCTGTTGCACATAGCTGGGGGTGCATGGCAAATCGGTAGTATTTATAGCAATTCCATAAGTAGTACGGCGTAAAATAGATTTAGCACTCAGGTAGGCCGATGGATTACCAATAGTATAGGGCGTTCCATTTTTATTAGTAAATTTTACCCAGTATTTTAATTGGGCTTTAGTTGGTATTGCCATTGCAAGTACACAAAACAGTACTAAAGAATTAATTTTATTCATAACCATAATTTACAATTTTTTGCGTGTATACAACGCCTCTATCTATTCTATCTAAAATAGTTACACCAGCTATTACATTATTTGAATATACATCCGTAATTTGCCTGTATACCAAACCAATACCTTTTGCATATTTTTCGTAATAGTTTTTGTACGAAATTTCGGTAGGTAAAAAAAATTGCTTTACTAATAAAATATTACTAAGGGTATTGTTATTTATGGTTTCGGCTTTATCAATATAATCGTAAGTGTATGTCCATTCGCCAATAGTATTTTTAGCATTACCATTCCACGAAGCATTTTGTTGAATAGGAAAAATTAGTTTTGTATAACGCACATTACCTTCAACCAATTGAATACTTTTGTTAGTAGCATTTAAAAGCCATACTTCTTTTATGGTATAAGCAATACTATCGTAAGGTTTTAATGGGTTGTACTTTTTAATGTAACGTTCTAATCTGATGGCGGGTTGCCCTTCGTTATCAGTAAAACTATCGGCAATTTTTTCTTTTATGCGGTATTTATAATTAATTGATGATTTTGGAAGCTCAATATATACTGTGCTATCAATATCATACACCACATATTTACCTTTTGTGAGTGGATAATAATTTAAACCCAATAAGCTATCGTTTGCCGGAATTTTTTTCTTAGCGCAGGATAGTATTACAGATACAAATAATATGAAAACTATTTTAATGTAATTATTCAATACTATAAATGTAGTAAAAAATTAATTACAATTAAGAGTAAAAAATAACTACTAAAAAATTTGGCTAATTTCTTTTTTTAAATATTCTAAGGCTACTTCATTGGGTAGGCGTTTTTCTAAATTAGCAGTAATATTTAAAATCATCATCGCTAATTCATTACTATTAGTATCGTGCCCCACCTTGGTTGAACTTATGTTTACCAATTTAATTATTTCTTCTTTTGATGTTTTTACTAATTCCCAGGCATTGTGGCTTAAATAAATTTGTTGGGATATATTATGTTCGTACTCACTTTTAATAGCTTTAATTAATTCTTGATGAAATACATGCGATGTCATCCCCAATTTATTAATTCTTACCACCATTGTATTTGGGTGTATGCGTTCTAAAAAAATAACAATACGTTCGTAGGCTTGTATTTTTAATGGTGTAATACTGGCTTGAGCTGCTTTTTTTAATTCAAAATCTCGGCGGTTTTGCTCATTTGTTAAAAAACGTTGTACTAAAAAATAAGCCGCAGCAAACACTGCTAAAGCGGGTAAAATAATTTTTAAAATTTCTATTAATCCTTCCATAATTTTGTTTGGCTCTAATGTCGTTATTTTTAATAAATTAACCAATACTTATAATAAAATAAAGTTGTTTGGTTACAAATAATATTTGTATTTCTATCCAATCAACAACCTATTGTGCATAATCATTTTTTACTTTAACAAAAACTACCTACTAAAAAAAGCATATTTGTTATATGAACAAAATGTATAGCATTTTAATAGCATTTGTAATTATTATTTTTAATAGTTGCAAACCAGCCGAGCAAGAAAAGGATACTCGCAAAATTTTTAACTATAACGAAATGGCTGGCGTTACCAGTCTAGACCCCTCTACAGCAGGCAATGTTGAAAATATTTGGCCCGTAAACCAATTGTTTAATGGTTTGGTACAAATGGATGATAAACTAAACATTGTACCCTGTATTGCTAAAAAATTTAGTATTAGTGCCGATGGCTTAACCTATACATTTAACTTACGTAGCGATGTTTACTTTCACGATAACGCCTGTTTTGAAAAAGCCAAGGGTCGTAAAGTGGTAGCAAAAGATTTTGTATACAGCTTTAATCGTTTGTTTGATAGCCGTGTAAGCTCGGCCATGAGCCTACTTACAAATATTGATAGAACCGAAAAAACACAATACAAAGGCTTTGAAGCCATAAACGATAGTACTTTACAAATACATTTAATAAGCCCCTTTAGCTCGTTTATTAGCATTTTAACTATGAAATACTTTAGCGTAGTACCTTTTGAAGCTATTGAATTATACAAACAAAATTTCAGAACCAATCCCGTTGGCACTGGTGCATTTGCCTATAAATTTTGGGAAGAAGGTACTAAGCTTATTTTAGTAAAAAACGAAAACTATTTTGAGCGCGACGAAAAAAATAACCGCCTTCCGTACTTAGATGCCATAACCATTTCGTTTGTAAAAGACAGAGAAACTGCTTTTATGGAATTACTGAGTGGCCGCTTTGATATGGTTAGCGGGGCAGATGCCTTTAACGCCAATGAAGTGTTAGATAAAGAAGGCCATTTAAAAGAAGTATATGCTAAAAAATTTTATTTACAAAAACAAACCTATTTAAAAACCGATTACATAGGTATTTTAATTGATGATAATATTGATATTGTAAAAACATCGCCCCTAAAATTAAAGGCGGTTAGGCAAGCTATTAATTATGCGTTTGATAGAGATAAACTAATTAAATATCTACGTAACAGTGTGGGCGAAGCTGCACATGCAGGCTTTATACCCAAAGGTATGCGTAGCTACAATCCTAAAAAAGTAATAGGCTACACTTATAATGTTGATAAAGCTAAACAATTATTAATGGAAGCAGGTTACCCCAATGGTAAAGGCTTGCCCGAAATTGTAATGCACGTAACCGATAATTTTAAAGAACAGGTAGAATTTATACAATCGCAATTAGCAGAGTGTAATATTAAGGTACAAATCAGTATCGAAAAACCATCTGTACTACGCCAAGCTGTAAATAGTTGCGAATACAATATGTTTAAAAAATCGTGGGTAGGCGATTATGCCGACGAGGAAAATTTTATGAGCCTGTTTTACAGTAAAAACTTTGCGCCACAAGGTGTAAACTTTTTTCACTACAAAAATACTGAGTTTGATGCCCTTTACGAAAAAGCCCGTAACGAATTAAACGATAATATTAAAACCGAACTTTATCAAAAAATGGATCAACTCGTAATTGATGATGCACCTATTATACCTTTGTATTACGACGAATCTGTTCGCCTAATACAACAAAACATAAAAGGTTTAAACACCAACCCTATGAATTTATTAGAGTTAAAGCGCGTTACAAAAAATTAAACGTATTATTTTTTAATCCTTAACTACTCTATATACCGCCTGCTTATTGTTATTTACTAAGCTCACAAAATATATACCTTGACTTATATTTGTCAAATCAATAATTTCGTGCAGTTCGGTTTTTTTAGTATAAATAGTTTGTAAAATAATTTTGCCTAATACATCTACAATTTTTAAGTAGGTGTTGCTTTCGGCGTTTAAGTTTAAAGCTGTAAGGTTAAATTGATTCGTAAAAGGATTTGGCCACACACTCAAGCCAACAGGGTTGCTAGCGCTTTGTGCTTTAATACCTACGTTTATATCAATTGTAAAATTGTTATTACTTATATCGTAAAAAATATTGCCTTTGCTTTCTACTTTAATACGGCACGTTGTAATACTAGCACTTACTGTTGGTGCCGTAATTAATTCACTTCCATCGTTAGGCGTTGAGTTTAATAACACACTGTACGTAGCACCACTATTATAAGAAATTAAAACGCGAACCGAATCGCAGGATACTGGTGCTAAATTGGTACCATTTACACCCCAAGTAATGGTTTGTGGCGAGCCAATAGCCCAAACAATACCACTTGCGTCGGGGTTAGTAACTATTAACGGCCCAGCACTACTCACCGTAACGTTATTAATGGCGTAACAAACGCCTCCGCCACCCATTTTATTATCTCGGGCAGTTAATCTAAATTTTAAAGTTTGTGCGGATGTAGGAACAAACTCGCCTTTTACACTTGCAAAATTACCACTTAATACTACGCTTGCAATTGGAAAGGTGCGACTTGGAATAGTTACTGGATTATATGAACGAAAAAATGGTTTAATACCTGAATTCCATGCAGCGCCACTGGGCCCTACTTCTGTTTCTTCCCACGAATAGGTTAACGCATCACCATCAGGGTCTGTAGCGCTACCCGTTAAAATAAACGGTGTAGATTTTGGAACAACATAATCAGCCGAACCTGTAACAACTGGCGGTTGATTGCCTGTAGTAGTAGTAGCGGCACAACTATTGCCACTGCTTAAATTGGTAAAATTTACAATCTCGTCGTAACTTAATGCATGAAAATAAGCAATACTATGGGCTGCTAAATCATCGGCGCCACAAATACCTGCATAAGCCATAATGGTAATACCGCTACCAGGTTCGCCAGCAGTGCTTCCGTTACGATTGCCACCTCCACAATTACTTGTTACTGAATTAAATGTATGGTTGCCACCAAACTGATGGCCCATTTCATGAGCTACATAATCAATATCGTATGGGTCTCCTACTGGGCTGGGGCTTCCGGTAATGCCACTTGCTTTTTGCCCGCTAACGCATACAACGCCTAAGCCCGCTAAGCCTCCACCACCAGTACTAAAAGTATGGCCAATATCAAAATTAGCAGCGCCTATTGTATTTGTAATTACTGATTGGCTTTCGTTAATAAGCGTATTAGCGTTATTATTACCATTAAAAGGGTCGGTACTGGCGTTTGTAAAAACTACCATTGTTTCGGTAGCTACTAGTACTAAGCGAACTGCCACTTCGGTTTCGTACACACCATCTACTCTATTTACACTGGTAACAATTTTTGCTAATGTTTGTGCTTGTGTAGGTGTAGATGAGCCCGTGGCGGCTACTGCATACTCACCCGTACACGCTAAAGCTAATCGATAGGTGCGTAATTGCGCGCCTACGCATAGAGCTGGTGCCACACTACTTACTTTTGCTTCGTCGTCTTTTTTTTTAGGAGTGCTCTGGTTTTTATCGCTGTTTGCATTTATAACGCCAACTTCGGGTAATACTTGTGATGGATCTTTTATAAAATTTTTAGTGTAATAGGTAATATAATCGGTAGTGTTTTGTAAGCAATAAGGGTCAACAAAAAAATCGCCACCGTTAACGGTTCTAATCATTCCATGAAACCCAAACTCATTCCAATCTAATTTTCCATTAGCATAAGGGTCATCTACACCCTTTACACTAAAAGTTTTAATGTTAGGGAATTGGGCTGCTAATGCCGGCTCCATAATACTAGCTTCTACCACTTTAAATTTTTGATAAGTACCATTCGGTAAAGGCAAAGTTATAATACAGGTGCTTTCGTTTATTTTTACTGTTTTTTCGCTGGGGGCAGCAAATAATAAATCTTTTAATAATGACCCATTTAATTTAAAAACTAAATAGGCTTGTGGCACAATTTGGCGTTTGCCTTTTGGTGTTATGGCAGCTTCGGTAGTTGTAGCCCAAAATTTATCGTTTGTTTGTGCCATAAAGTTTGTAGTAAACATTAGGGCTAAAGCAAGTGAAAATAGTTTTTTCATTTTATTAAAATTTAAATTAAAATATTTCGTAGAGTTACAGTTTTAAATTATATTATATCAAAAATACTTTATTAAATCGGTTTAAACAAGTATAAAATTAGGATACACCAAAGTGATTTAATATGTAGCTTTTACATATTTGACAGAATAATACTTTGTAAAACGTAGCTTTTAGTGTACTTTTGCGGGCAAATACACATGGCATTTTTTGGTAATACTGTAAATAAAACAAATGAAGCTGGCGAAATGTCTTTTTTAGGGCATATTGAAGCCTTACGTTGGCATTTGGTGCGAAGTGCTGCCGTTGTTGTAATATTTGGTGTTGCTGCTTTTTGCCTTAACGATTTTTTGTTTGATACCATAATTTTTGGGCCCTTGCAACAAAGCTTTATTTCGTATAAAGTATTATGTGATTTAGGACATAAAATTGGTGTAGGAGATATAATGTGTATGGCGGTTAAAACCCCACATTTACAAACCTTAGGTGCATCTGAACAATTTTTTAACCACATGTGGATAGCTTTTTTATGTGGCTTAATATTAGGCTTTCCATTTATATTATGGGAATTATGGAAATTTGTTCGCCCTGCTCTAAAAGATAAAGAACTTGGTCCTGTAAAAGTATTTGTAATTATAGCCTCTGTATTATTTTTAATAGGCATATTTTTTGGTTACTTTTTACTGTTTCCAATGAGTTATAATTTTTTAATTAATTACCAAGTTTCATCCAGTGGCATTGTGCAAACTAACAATACGTTTGACGATTATATTTCTTTAATTTCTACCATGACGATTGTATCTGGTATTATTTTTGAAATGCCCATTTTAGTTTATTTTTTAACGCGCTTAACATTAATTACACCGCAGTTTATGCGTAAATACCGTAAACACGCCGTAATAGTTATTTTAGTAGCTGCGGCTATTATTACTCCCAGCCCCGATGTTACTTCACAAATGGTAGTAGCCGTACCCATGTATTTACTATACGAAATAAGTGTATTTGTTTCGGCAGGAGTTATTAAAAAACACAAATTAGCAAATTAGTTATGAGTAAACAGTTAGATGAATTTAATGCGTATCGCACCAAAACAAACGATTTAATTTTAAGTAAAGATAATTTAGTAATTAAACGTTTATTTAATTTAGATAGTAATACCTATACCGAAGGTGCTTTGCCCGTTAAAACTAAAGAATTGTTAGGCTTAGTGGCCAGCATGGTATTGCGTTGCGACGATTGTATAAAATACCATTTAATAAAATGTAAAGAACAAAACTGTAGCACCGAAGAGGTTTACGAAACCTTTGCTGTGGCCAATATTGTAGGCGGAACCATTGTAATACCACACACCCGCCGCGCTGCCGAATTTTGGGAAGAATTAGTTTAAACCACTCTCTCTTTTTTAAATAACTAAATGGTGTATATTAATTAACCCATCCTATTCTTTTTTTTGTATTTTTACTCGTTAATTTGTTTAAAAGTACAATAAACAGTTTTAATATTTATACCCGTTAGTTTATGATAAAAAAATTCCCTCTCCTTTTACTTATTATTGTATTTAATATCACATTTAGTGTTAGCCAAAGTACTAATACCAAACTTATTAAAGCCGATAAGTTGTTTATTAAACTAGCCTACGCCAATGCCGCTAAAGCTTACGAAGATTTTTTAAAAAAGAATGCAAAAGATTTTTATGCCTCGCGCCAAGTAGCTATTTGCTATACCAAAATTAATAACCCCGCTAAAGCTATAGATTTTTGGCCTAGCGTTATTGAAAATAGCCAAGCTACCGATGCCGATAAACTGGCCTATGCCCAATGCTTATTGGCCAACTACCGCCCCGACGAAGCAAAAAAAATATTAAGCACTCTAAAAAACAGTAGCGATAAAAATGCAGCCAATTGGGCAATAGCATTTGATAACAGTAATTTATTTTACGAAGATAGTGCCCTTTGTAAAGTATTTGATATTAAAAAAGGGATAAATACCAATAACCCTGAGTATAGTCCTGTTGTGTATGACAAAGAACTTATTTATGTTACCGAGCACAAAAAATCGGCTATACAACGTTTTTTTAGTTCAAACCCAAACCAAAATTCATATCGTTTTAATTTTTCTGTTCGAAAAGATACCCTTCGCTTTGACAAACCCACAGTTTACAATGACTACATTCAATGCAAAAAAATAAATGGTCCCTTGTGTTTTACGCCCGATGATTCTAGCCTTTACTTTACACGCTCGGCTTCAAAAAAAGATATGAAAAAAGCGAAGATAAAAAACGCTCCTAGCAAACTTCAAATTTATTTTACGCGTCTTAATCAGTTTGGCGATGCACACCCCGAAATATTACCATTTATATACAATTCGCCCGATTACGATATTATGCACCCCAGCTTTAGTGCCGATGGTAAAACACTTTATTTTGCCAGTAATATGAGTGGTAGTATAGGCGGCTTAGATATTTTTATGTGTAAATTTGATAAAGGCGAATGGGGTAGCCCACAAAATTTAGGACCACAAATTAATACCACTGGTAACGAGTTTTTTCCACACATATCGCCACAAGGTATTTTATATTTTGCAAGCGATACCCGCCCAGGTTTAGGAGGTTTAGATATTTTTTTTGCCGACCCAAACACTACTACCAAAACCTTTTACGAAGCCGAAAACATTGGCGCACCTATGAATACGCAGTTTGATGATTTTGGTGTATACATAAGTAAAAGCGGCAAAGTAGGTTATTTAAGCAGTAACCGTAAAAGTAATTACAACAATAGCGATATTTTTTATTTTGTAAACAATAAACCAAAATCGTTTGATGTAAAATTAAACTTTATTGATTCCTTAACACAAAAAGGCGTAAATACCAGCTTTACACTAACCACGCCCAATGCTAGTTTTAATCAAAAAGTAGATAGTATTAGCTTTTTTACGATGCGTATAAAACCCACCAAACAATTTAATGTAATAGCTAGTGCCAACAATTATAAATTAAATACTACCACAAAAACCATACAGGTAAACGATACCGTGGTTAGTATTTTAATGGCCTTAAAATCAGAAAAATCAATAAAAGGAAAAGTAATAGATAAAGAAACCAACTTACCCATAGCAGGCGTAAAAGTGGCTATTTATGATGAATTTGGTAATAAGTATTTAGATTATATTACTGATAGTACGGGCGTGTATAAAGTAACGAATTTACCACTTGATAAACCTTTATTTATAGGGTCGGAAAAACGCCCCGATTACTTTAGCAATACCGAAAAATTTGTAATTAAACCCGATAGCGATTTAATTAAAAACATTTACACACAAAAAATTGTAATCGGCAAAGCCATTAAAATAGATAATATTTATTTTGATTTAGGTAAATTTAATATCAGACCCGATGCCGCAATAGAGCTTGATAAAATAGTACAACTTATGAAAAATAACTCACAAATTATTATTGAGTTAAGTTCGCATACGGATTGTAGAGGCGTTGCGACAACAAATTTAACACTATCCGATAAACGTGCAAAATCAAGCACGGCTTATATTATTAGCAAAGGCATTGATAAAAGCCGCATTAAAGGCAAGGGTTATGGCGAGGGTAAATTATTAAACAACTGTGGGTGCGAAGGTAAAAAACCAAGCACATGTAGCGAAGAGGAGCATGCACAAAACCGCCGTACCGAATTTAAAGTAACTGGCTTTATAGCTGAAAAAAAAGCGGTAGAAGAAAAACCTAAAACTAAAAAAGCTAAAAAGTAAACAAATATTTTTTACATTTTATGTAAACCAAACTATGCAATTACAAACTACTGACACCATTGTTGCCTTAGCCACCGCCCATGGTAGTTCGGCTATTGCTGTTATTAGGTTAAGTGGGCCAAATGCCATTACTGTAGTTGAAAGTTTTTTTTACAACAAAGCTTTAGCCCCAAAAAAAATAAGTCATAAACATTCGCATACGGCACATTTTGGTATTATTATTCATCAAAATGTAATTATTGATGAAGTAGTAGTTACACTTTTTAAAGGGCCAAACTCATACACAGGGCAAAATAGTGTAGAGGTAAGTTGCCATGGTTCTATTTTTATACAACAGCAGTTATTACAATTATTTTTAAGCAATGGCGCGCGCATGGCCAACCCAGGCGAATTTACCTTACGTGCTTTTTTAAATGGTAAATTAGATTTAAGCCAAGCTGAAGCTGTAGCCGATTTAATTGCAAGTAACTCTGCCCTATCGCATCAAGTAGCTATGCAGCACATGCGTGGTGGCTTTAGTAGCAAAATAAAAACCTTGCGTACTAATTTAATAAGTTTTGCCTCACTTATTGAGTTAGAGTTAGATTTTAGCGAAGAAGATGTTGAATTTGCTAACCGCCACGATTTAAAAAATTTAGTAACTACCATTACCAACGTTATACAAAAGTTAATTGCCAGTTTTGAAGTTGGTAACGTTATTAAAAACGGCATACCTGTTGCTATTGTTGGCAAACCCAACGCTGGTAAAAGCACCCTACTAAATGTTTTGTTAGACGATGATAGAGCGATAGTAAGCGAAATACCCGGTACAACAAGAGATACCATTGAAGATGAAATTACCATTGATGGCGTATTGTTTAGATTTATTGATACCGCTGGCTTACGAACCACTACCGATATTGTAGAACAAATTGGTATAAACAAAGCCTTAGAAGCTATAAAAAAATCAGCTATTGTAATTTATTTATTTGATAGCCACGAAATAAGTAGCGGCGATTTAAAATTAGAAATAGAATTACTGCGTGAGCATATTGGCACTTCGCAACTCGTTATTGTAGCAAATAAAATTGATGTAGAAAATTTACAAGATTTAAAAACCGAATTTAGTAGCCACCCCGATATTATTTACATTTCGGCTAAAGAACATAAATACATTGATGCCTTAAAACAAAAATTGGTAAATTTATTTGATACCCGAACCGTAGATGCTACCGATACTATTATTACCAATGCCCGCCACACAAACTCACTAAAAAAAGCAAATACTGCTTTATTAAAAGTAAGCGAAGGCCTAGCTGCTAACATTGTAGGCGATTTATTAGCCATTGATATACGCTATGCTCTAAATGAATTAGGCAACATTACCGGCGATGTTACCAACGAAGACCTTTTAGATTCTATCTTTACAAAGTTTTGTATCGGGAAGTAAAAAATTAGGCCAACCTTACACTATTATTTAACTCTTTATAAATGGCTAAACACTCTTTTTCGTTTAGTTGTAAGCCAAACCTAATAATTTTTGATTGCACACTAAAGGCCATACGTTCGCCCGCTTTTACCCAAAAACTTTGGTTAATATTATCGGCCCAACTGGTATTGCTAAGCTCAATAATATTTAGATTTTGTACTAACTCTAAATTATACTTTTGTATTTTACCTTTTTTATTTATTTCGCGTTGGTAATTTAAAATGCCCTCTTGCACCCACAATTTTTCTTTACCAAATTTTTTCCAAACAAAGGCTTTTACTATTTTATACTCAAAATAAGCCCAAAACGAAAGATAGATAATTACAAACAGCTTAGTATCGTTAGTTTGTAGTTTAAAGTAATTCATAAATACAATAAGGCCACAAACTGTCCAAGCCATTAACCATAAAAAAAGTAAACCTAATTTTTTTTTATTATTAGTAGCCAAAATAACGATACTTAATAAATTTTCTTTCTTTAAAATGCTTACGCGTTCACTTATTACCTTCACAACTATATTTGTTTTGTACAACATCAAAATTAATACTTTTTAATGATTTTAAGACGAAGTAAATGGCATTAAATAAACTCTATACTCTTTTGTTTATTTTTAGATGGTAGTGTGAAATAGTACATCTAAAAAGTAAATATTACCCGTTTGCAAAACAAAATACTTTAATGTATATTTGATTATGTTTAAAAAAACAATTTGTTTATTTTTTATATTAATAAACAGTTTTGCAAGTTTTTCGCAAAGTGATAGTGCCAACCACGTTGTAAGCCCCCACCCAAGCCCTACCTTACGTTTTACCGAAAATAAAGGGCAGTGGAACGATAATATTTTATTTAGAGCCCAATTAGACGGTGGTGCTTTGTTTTTAGAGAAAAACTGTTTAACCTTTGATTTTTATGACAAAGTAAAATACCGTAGCCTACACCATGGCGGTATAGCAAATGGAAAGTATAAAGACTTAAGTATTAATGCCCATGCTTATAAAATTTATTTTGAAAACTGTAACCCAAATTCTAAACTAGAAAAATTACAGCAAGGAAGCGATTATGAAAATTATTTTATAGGTAATGATAGATCAAAATGGCAAGGCAATGTAAAAAACTATCATCAATTATGGTTACGTAATATTTATAATGGAATTGATTATGAAGCCCTAACTACCAATAATGGTATTAAATATAATTTTTATTTAAAACCAAACGCATCTATTACTGATATAAAATTAAGATATGAAGGCATAGATAAGATTAAACTAAAAGATGGTGCTTTAATTTTAAAATTAAACATAAACCAAGTTGTAGAACAAAAACCTTATGCTTATCAATTAATTAATGGTAAAGTTAAACAAGTGGTATGTAATTATAAACTAAAGGATAATATATTAAGCTTTGATTTGCCAGAGGGATACAACAAAAATTACAACTTAATTATTGACCCTGTTATTGTATTTGCCGCCCAATCTGGCTCTACCGCCGATAATTTTGGCATGACTGGGACGTATGATGCACAAGGCAACCTTTTTTCTGGAGGTACCGTTTTTAATAACGGATACCCCACAACCGTTGGTGCTTATAATGTTAGTTTTACTGGTACCATGGCTAATGGCATAACTGATATTGTTATTACAAAATACAATTCAACAGGTACAAACCTTATATATTCTACTTATTTAGGTGGTACCGAAGCCGAAATAGTTACAAGTTTAATTACCGATGCCGCCGGAAATTTATATTTATATGGGGCTACCAGTTCATTAAATTTTCCAACAACAACTGGTGCTTTCGATCAAAGTTTTAATGGCGGAACGTTTATGTCGTTTGTATTTAATGGCACCACCTTTAATAACGGTACTGATATTTATGTAGCAAAATTTAACCCCTCAGGTAGTAGTTTATTAGCCTGTACTTACATTGGTGGTAGTGGCAATGATGGTGTAAATTATAACAATTATGCCCCAGCTGTACATACCGTTTTTCCGTGCTTTGCACCCGGTGGTTATAATTTATTTAATGAATACCCTGCCGATTCGTTACAATATAATTATGGCGATCAGTATCGTGGCGAAATTCAATTAGACAAATTTAATAATGTTTATATTGCTAGTTCTACAAAATCTACCAATTTTCCTACATCTGCTTCTGTAGCATCGCTTTCGGCCATTAGTAGCACCTTAAATGGTAAACAAGATGCCGTAATTTTTAAACTATCAAATAATTTAAGCACCATAAAATATAGTACCTATTTAGGTGGAAGTGGTAATGACGCTGGCTACTCTTTAATTGTAGATGATACCTTGCAGGTGTATGTTACTGGTGGTACGTATAGCAACAATTTTCCTACAAAACCAGGCTGTTACCAAATTACTGCTGGGGGCGGAAAAGCAGATGGTTATTTAGCTAAAATAGATTCGACAGGAAGTATATTAAAAAAAGCTACATATATAGGTACTTCTAATTACGACCAAAGTTATTTTGTGCAAAGTGATAGAATTGGTAGAATATATATTTTTGGTCAATCGCTAGGTAACATGCCTGTTAGCCCAGGTATTTATTCAAACCCAAACTCGCACCAATTTATTATGCGATTTAATAATCAACTCACTACCCTTGATAAATCTACTGTGTTTGGTAGTGGTTTACCTAAAATAGATATTTCTCCGTCCGCCTTTAGTGTTGATAAATGTAGTGGTTCTATTAGTTTAACAGGTTGGGGCGGTAATTTTATTAATTGTAATGTTCTTAGCAATATGCCAATTACGGCAGGAGCTTTTCAAACCACACCACCTAACGGACATGATTTTTATTTTATGGTATTACAACCAAATTTTATTAGTTTAAAATATGGCTCGTACTTTGGTGGTAATTTATCTGACGAACACGTAGATGGTGGGACATCGCGCATTAGCGAAAGCGGTATTTTATATCAATCTATTTGTGCAGGCTGTAATGGTAACGACGATTTTCCGGTTACGCCTGGAACGTGGCCCCTAACACCAGGCAATCCCAATCATAATACTGATAATAATAATTGTAATAATGGTGTGGTAAAATTTGATTATCAACCCAAAGTAACTGCCGCCATTGGTACAAATACCATAGCAGGTTGCGGCTCAGTAGCGGTAACATTTACCAATCTTTCGTCACCAGGTTTACAATATTTATGGAATTTAGGTGGAGGGCCTACCGATACAACCTCGCAAATAGTTAACCCAGTGCACACATATACCGCTGTTGGCTCATATACGGTTACATTACTAGTTATTGAAAAACAATATTGTAATACCAGAGATAGTACCCAAATAATAATTAATGTGTATCCAAAACCTGTTGCTGCATTTACTTCAACATTATTACCTTGTTCAAATTCATTTTCTACAACCAATAACTCTTCAGGCATAAGTAATAATTATAATTGGAATTTTGGCGATGCAACACCAAGTACTACTTTAATAAGCCCCACACATATATACAGTACTAATGGTAATTATACTATTTCGTTAATTGTAACAAATACCTTTGGCTGTAGAGATTCAATAAAACAACCCCTTACTGTTTTTGTTTTTAACCCTAGTATAGTATTAGGCGCTTCTATTTGTAGGGGTTTTACTACCAGCGTTACAGCTAGTGGTGGCACTATTAGAATTACTTAAATTTGTAATTGGACTCCAAGTATAACTAGTGCCACCACTGGCATTTAGGTTTGCATTAA
>JANYEQ010000080.1 GCA_025363015.1 Bacteroidota bacterium | reverse complement strand
TGATTAATAAAATAATCTTTGAAACCCCCAGTAGATTAATGTTAGAAGAATTAAAAAAAGGTAGGAACCCAAGTGATATTATAGATGCAAATATTACCAAAATAAATGAAATTAAAATTTATGCCAAGTTAGTTGAGAAACTACTTACTGAAATGAATGCGTGGCACTTTAAGCATAACATTAGAGAGCTAGTTAAAAATAAAAGTTAAACACGCATCTATTTTTAAGTTATTTAAAATACTATTGCATTAATTTGTAATTTTGTATATTATTAATAAGTGCGTTTGGTTGTATCCTTATTCAACACTTATTAATTTTAAATGCCAAACCTGCGTGGTCGGCGATGCTAAGGCGAAAGGTAGTTTACTATTTTTCGCCTTTTCGATTTTATTAGTTGTAATTACTAGCAATTACTATTCTATCTATATTTTACAAGTACTCCTTGATAGATTATTTAAAAACTTAATCAAAATTTTTTATTTAATTATTATTTGTTGTAAATTTACAGCGCCGGACTTGCGTAGTCGGGCGCAGCTAAGGCGAAATGTAGTTTACTATATTTCGCCTTTTCGATTATAACAAACCATAATTTTGATTGCAAAATTTAAACAATGTGTGTTTTTTTGGCAAATTTAGTTAAATATTTAGTTTAAAATATTTATAATCAACAACTTACATTAATTTTTTAGGCGTAAAAAAGTGTAAAAAAACGTAAAATATTGTATTTTTGGTTTTTGACTTAAAAAATAGGTTAGCCTCTAATTTTTCAAAAACAAAATAAATAGGTTAGCCTGTAGAGGCTAACCTATTTTTAAAAAAAAGGCTAACCTAATTGAACTTTTTATTTAAAAATTAACCCAAATATGGTGTTTTTTACCCTTTTTAGGCGTTAAAATGCACCCAAAATTAACCCAAAAGTACTATTCTAAATAACTTAGGTTAGCCTATTTTAGAGTACTTAAAACGCCTGTATCTTAGGCTAATTATGGTTTTTTGGGCTTTTTTGTATTAATGTTGTTAAAGTATTATTCTAAGTATCCCCCATATATGGTACACATTTAAAAAAATATTGCCGACATTTAAAAATAAAAGAAGCACCCGGAAAAACATTTGAATACATAAGCTTAAACACACAACTTTTAGGTTTAATAATTGAAAATGCCACGGGCAAAACAGTAGCCACCTATTTACAAGAAAAAATTTGGGCGCCTATTGGTTGTGAGTTTGATGCCAGTTGGAGTATTGATAGTAAAAAACACCAAACCGAAAAAGCTTTTTGTTGTATTAATGCACGTGCCAAAGATTTTGCGAAATTTGGACGTTTATACTTAAACAAAGGCAATTGGCAAGGCACACAATTAGTACCACAAAACTGGGTAACACAATCTGTTACATTTACCGATACTAAAAATGAGTTTTTGTATTCAAACCAATGGTGGCACACACGTTATGTTTATCTCGAAAAAGATACCGTTAAACTACAAAAACCCTACGTTTTAAAAACAGTAAAAAATAAAGAAAGAAACGACGTAAAGGCTGCTATTGCCCCCGATGGTAATTTTTTTGCAGAAGGTTTTTTAGGCCAGTATATTTATGTAGCGCCAAAAGCAAACTTGGTTTTTGTTCGATTAGCAAAAAAAGACGGTTGGATTAATTGGGGCAGCGTGTTTCAAAAAATTGCTGATAGTAAGTACTAAAAAATCTTAATGCAAACTAAAATTAGTTTCTAATAACTGATTTTTTACAGCAAACATAACAATACCAGCAGTATTACACACGCCTAATTTGCTCATAATATTTTTGCGATGCGTATTTACCGTGTGTGTACTTAACGATAATTTATCAGCAATTAATTTATTACTTAAACCTTCGGCAATGCCTCTAATAACATCTATTTCTCGCTCTGTAACGCCAATGCCATCACAATTTAAAGATTTAATAAAGGTATTGGTTGTGTTAATTTCATCAGCTGCGGTTAAGTAACTTACAATTTTACCACAAATAAATTTTTCGTTTTTAATAGTAGAATTTATAGCTTCTAAAATTTCGGCTTTATCACAATCTTTTAAAAGATACGATGTAATATCTGTTTTTAATATTTTACTAAATTCTGTTTTTGATAAAAATTCAGTAATAATTAAAAACTTTGTTTTTGAGTATTTTTTTGAAATGGCTTTTAACTCATCAATTGTAATACCTAATGATGTAAAATCTGTAATTAATAAATTAGGTTTTGATAACTGTAATTGGCTAATTAAGGCTTGTTTATCACCACAAACACTTGGCACTAAATCAAAACCTTTTAATTCGCCCACTAAAAGCTCTAAACCAATACGGCTTAAAAAATTTTTATCTGCTATTAATACGCTTATCATTTTTTGTTATTTAGACTAATTTTAAACAAATATAACACTAATTTTATGTTTTAAAAAGTAAAAATTTAATAGCTTTAAATATTATTTAACAAAAAAATTATGCAACAATTAATAGAATGTGTACCCAATTTTAGCGAGGGAAACGATTTAAACATCATAAAACAAATTACAAACCAAATTGAAAGTGTTGAAGGAGTTAAACTTTTAAACGTTGACCCAGGTAAGGCTACTAACCGTACTGTTGTTACGTTTGTTGGAACCCCAGCAGCAGTAATTGAAGCCGCATTTTTGGCTATAAAAAAAGCGGGCGAATTAATTGATATGAGCAAGCACAAAGGCGAACATCCCCGCATGGGCTCTACAGATGTGTGCCCTCTAATACCCATTAGTAATATTACAATGCAAGAAACTGCCAAATATGCCCAACAATTGGCTAAACGCGTGGGCGAAGCATTAAATTTACCAATTTATTTATATGAAGAAGCGCAAGCTAATAAATCTCGAAGTAATTTATCGATTATTAGAAATGGGGAATATGAAGGCTTTTTTAAGAAAATAAAATTACCCGAGTGGAAACCCGATTTTGGTCCACAAGAGTACGATGCCAAGCGAGGGGCTACCGTTATTGGCGCACGCGATTTTTTAGTAGCCTATAATATTAATTTAAATACAACCTCAACACGCCGTGCAAATTCCGTTGCGTTTGATGTGCGCGAAGCTGGGCGTGTATTACGCGAAGGAGATGCTATTACTGGAAAAATTATTACCAATACCGATGGTTCTCCAAAATCATTACCTGGAAGTTTAAAGGCAGTAAAAGCAATTGGTTGGTACATTGAAGAATACGGTGTGTGCCAAATTTCTATGAATCTTACTAATATAAACATAACTCCCGTTCATATTGCATTTGATGAGGTTTGTAACAAAGCCACAGAACGTGGATTAAGAGTAACAGGCAGCGAATTGGTGGGATTAATTCCCTTAAAAAGTTTATTAGATGCTGGCAAATACTTTTTATTAAAACAAAAACGAAGCATTGGCGTTAGCGAATATGAATTAATTAAAATAGCTGTAAAATCAATGGGTTTAGATGAACTTGCACCTTTTAAACCCGAAGAACGAATTATAGAATATTTACTAAAAAGCAAAGAAGAAACTAAATTAATTAGCATGAACCTTTCTGCCTTTGCCGATGAAACAGCCAGCGAAAGCCCTGCGCCAGGCGGAGGATCTATAAGTGCCTATGTAGGTAGTTTAGGAATTAGTTTGGCAACAATGGTAGCCAATTTAAGTTCGCATAAAAAAGGATGGGATGATAATTGGGAAGAATTTAGCACTTGGGCAGAAAAAGGCCAAGCTTTAAAAGATGAATTATTAAAATTAGTAGATGCAGATACCGCCGCCTTTAATAAAATAATGGCAGCTTTTGGATTGCCAAAAACTACCGACGAAGAAAAAAAATTAAGAACCGAAGCCATTCAACAAGCCACAAAATTTGCTATTGACATTCCATTTAAAGTAATGCAATTAAGTTTTGAAAGTTTAAATATTATAAAAGCTATGGCCGAGGTTGGCAACCCAAACAGCATTAGCGATGCTGGTGTTGGAGCTTTGTGTGCCCGCACTGCCGTAATGGGTGCCTTTATGAATGTACGTATAAACGCAAGTGGCTATACTGATAAAAAGTTTGTAAACGAAATTATTGCTAAAGGAAATGAAATTGAACAAAAAACAATACAATTAGAAAACGAAATTTTAAAAATAGTAAATGATAAAATTGGGCTTTAATTTATTTTAATAAAATAATTAACATTTTTTTTAATTACAAATTCCTTAACAAGGTTACGTGCCCGTAATGTATTTCGTCTTTTTCGCTTACTACATTTTTAAAACTAATGCGCCAAACATAAATATCTTGTTTACATTCTTTCCCTTTGTATGTGCCATTCCATCCTTGTTTAGGGTTTTTGGTAGTAAATATTTTTTCGCCCCAGCGGTCAAAAATATCAAACTCGTAATTAATTACACCAATGGTTAAAGCCATAAATGTATCGTTTAAAAAATTATCGTCGGGCGTAAAACAGTTAGGAATCCAAAATCTAAATTCGGGTAAAATTTTTACAGTTTGTTTTAAGGTATCGTAACAACCGTATTGGTTATTTACTATTTGTGTTACCACATAATCGCCATAATTAGCATAAGTATGCACTTGGCTGGCATAGCCTGTACCTGTGCCATCGCCAAAAGTATAATTCCAATTTATAACATCATCACTAGCAGTGTTATAAAAATATATGTCAGGGTCAAAAATGCTAGTTACTTGTGGGCTAAAGGTAAAACCTGCATAAGGCGTTGGGTTTACGGTAATATTACTTACCGAGGTAATACTTGTATCCACACATAAGCTTGTAGTTTTTACTGTTAATGTAACGCCATAAATACCTGAGGGTGTAAATACTTGTGTAGGCTCAAAAGCGTTACTTGTATTGCCATTACTAAATTGCCATAAATAACTAAGTGGCAACTCACTTTGGCTACCATTGGTAAACGCTACTTTGGCCGGGTTACATAAATTTGTACCTAAATTATTTATTTGTGCTTTAGGTCGTCCAATTACCCTAATACTATCTATAAAAGAATCGCGGCAAGCATATTGTTTGGCTAATAATTTTACAAAATATAAACCTGCTTGGTTATATACTACATTGTTTACCGTTAAAGTAGTAGCGGTACTTGGTGTAGCTGCTGCTGTAAAATTCCAATTAAACGTTGCCGAATTAATATATACTCCTTGAACATTAAAATTAAACATATTGCCTTTTAAACATTGTTTAGTGTGCGGACTAAAATTTACATGTAATGGTGGATAAACATAAAATGTTTTTTTAACAGTATCGGCACAAAGTTTACCAGGGTTGGCAATTAAGGTAACAGTATATTTACCAGTATCGGCATAGGTATAGCTTGGGTTTATTAAATTTGAGGTATCGTTACTTAATGACGCAACACCAAAATCCCAATGAAACGGAATGGTGCCTAAATTAGTAGTGCTTAGATTTGTAAAATTAATTGTATTGCCCTGGCATTGTTGTGTTTGGCTTGCTAATGCACTTACTGCTGATACTACACAAGGTACAATATTAAATTGAAAATCGCGGTAATGTGTATCTATTAAAACACCATTTCTATATTCTTGCACACACACACCTACTACAAATTGCCCTACTAAATTTGGTTTGCCTATTAAAACGCCAGTAGTAGGATTAATAGAAAATGCTGGGTTACTGGCAATGGGATAACTACCATTATACCCTGCTGCATAATTTACATTTGAATAAGGTGGAGAAGAAGCCTCGTTAGGGCAACTGGGCGGTGGATTATAGCAAAATTGGCTATTTGAAGGAGGATAAGCGCTGCTAATAATTGAACAACAAGCATCAGCCCCTAAAAATGGTGGGCATAAAGAATATACTAATTGATCGCCATCAGGGTCGGTGGCCGAATGATCGAACGTAAACAAAATATTATTACAAATAAAAATGGGAGGGAAATTTTTATAACGGGGCGAGCTATTAATAGTAAACTCATCGGGGCCAGGTATTTTTGTGTAATAACTTGAACCTTGCCCGCCCGATTGTGATAAATTTAAGATACTGTTATTTCTACAACAACGTTGATAAATAATGTGATACCCACCGTTAAGTGGGGGTAAATTAATGGTGTAGGTATAAACTCCTTCTTCTACACAAACGCCACCTGGGGTTTGAATACACGGGCTATTAATGGTTGGTGGAATGTTAGTAATTACTGGTGCGCCAATATCATACGTGCCAACTAAATTTCCTGTAACAACCTCTCTAATGGTAATTATAGCGGGCACACCACCTGGAGAATCAAGTGGCGGTATTCCATTAAAGCAATCTCTATAAACTTTTAATGTAATTCTATAATTTCCTCCACCCAAATCATTATAAATCATCTCGCCACCAACAATATGAGTAGCGTTTATTTTTATACTTATAAAAAGTAATAGTAATAAAAAATATTTTTTTAATGCTTTCAAATAAATAGTTAAGGTACAAAAATTATACCAATTCAAAACTCATATTTATTGCTTAATAATTTTACTACTGGTAATTTTAACTCCCGTTAGGCTATACACATTTAAAAAATAAATACCAATTGGTTGGGCTGTAATATCAATATTAGTCTCGTTTTGTATTGTTTTTTGTGTTATTAATTTACCGTTAACATCTGTTAGTTTAATTACCACGTCTTGGTTATTAATATTTGTAATATTTATAGTGCCTTTAGTAGGGTTAGGGCCAATAGTGATAGTACTTGGGTCTATTTGTATTTGGTTAATGTGGGTTAATGTGGCGTCTAAACTCGGACCTATTACCTTATTAATTACCCAATTGTTGGGGTCGCATACCACACCCATAACAGTGCCTAATACATTAAAGTTATAATTTTCAATGGTGTTGTTATGCATTACTCTTACAATTGTATCGGGTGCGCCAGAACGAATAATTTTGTATTCCATTGGTGTAATATATAATGCTACGCTGCCTGGCATACTGGTACTTTGCGTACTTTTTATATAACACACATTGCCCACTTGGTTATATTTAACGGTAAATGTAGGGTAACCCTCGCCGTAATACCATTGGTTAAAAAACTGCGTGGGGTTAATGCCTGTTTGTGTTTGGTAATGATTTATAAAGTTTACTACAGAAGCCGTACTATTTTTATAGGTGTTTTGAAAACTTCTTAGCGTATTAAACCACACACTATCATTATTAGTTACAAATTGAAGAGTACGAATAATAGAACCACCTTTATCATAGGTTAAACGGCTGTCAAATATTCTGTTTGCATCAACCGTATCGTGATTGGTAAAATATACACTTCCGCCTGGCACACTCATTACGCTGTTGTGCGTGGTATTTAACTTGCCTGCAAAAGCGGTATTATCTAAATATTGCGATACTAATAATTCGGTATACACCGCAAAGCCTTCGTTTATCCAAATATCGCCCCAACTTTTACAGGTTACATTATCGCCCCACCATTGGTGCCCAAGTTCGTGAGCATCGGTATAATAATCAAAAAATCCAAGACTAGTCATGGTTTGATGCTCCATGCCTCCCCCAAAGGGAGCCATACAATGACCATATTTTTCTTTATAAAAAGGGTACATGCCAAACATTTTACACTCAAACTCCATTACCTGTGGCATTTTATTTAAAACAATTTTTTGTCCGTTAATCCACGAAGGGTTATTGATTGCATTATCGTAAATATAATTTTGTATTAAAATACTATCGTTAGGCAAATACAAAGGGTGTGCATATAAATTATACTCTTTGTATTTTGCAACCGCTATTGATATTAAATAATAAGCAATAGGCGTTTTACTTTTCCATTCATAACGCTTTTTATTGCCCACCACCACAACGTTTTTTAGCAAGCCATTGCTTCCTACTTTGTTAGTACTATCGGTAGTAATATATACCCAACTACTATCAATTTTATCGGTAAGCATTTGTTTGCAAGGCCACCAATGGTAACCCGCTAAACTTTCGCTTAAACTCCAAGTGGCTTGGTTGCCCCAACTGCCCGAAGTACCATTATCAAAACCATTGCCTATTGCCGAACCACCAACAGGGGCTGTACCATGGTAATAAACACTTACCGTAAATGTACTACCGTTTGTTAAAGGCGTAGGCACTTTTACTTTTAGTAAACTATCTTTTCGAAGGTAGGATAAAAGTGCGCCGTTAAAGCGAACAGAATCAATAGAATGGTTTTGATGCAATAATGTTTGAAAGGTATCTAAAGGCGCAATGGTAACGGTAGCAATGGTTGTAACACCTCCACTAATGTATTTGTTAATACGTTCTAAATTTAGGTTTAAGTGTACAAATTTTACATCGTACTTTAATTCATGCGATAGTTGTGGCGTTAGTGTACTTGTAGTAACTTGTTGTTTTAGTTGGTTTTTAAAAACGCTTTGTTTGTATTTTGCACAAAAGTGTTCTTGCGCTTGGCTATAGGTTAATGCTAAAATAAATAAGCTAAGTAGTGTTTTTTTCATTGAGAAACAGATTTTTTATTTTACTAAGATAGTAAATTGAAAAACTTAAAAAACTAATAATAACGTTAATATTGACAGGCGGAAAAAAAAGAACAAGAATGGTTATTGACGCTTGCATTTTTATTTATTTTACACCAATAACAAACAATTTTATAGCAATAAAACCACCTCATTACAACAAAAATTAAGCTAAATAATTTAGTTTTTTAATAAAATTTGCCATTAAAACAAAAAACTAACCTCTTAAATAATCAAAACTACACTTCCACTCATTACTGCCAAAAGATATATTAAAGTTGGTTATTTTCACGTATTAAAATTAATGACTATGACACATTTTTTAACCCGAGTGCTAATTTATGTACTACTTTTTTTGCCCTGTTTTATAATTAATTCTGTCGCTCAAAATAGTAACGCTAAAACTATACAAAATAGCTTTGTAATACATGGCAAATTAACTAACGAACAAATGACGTTTTATACAAAAAGCATTTTAGCGGCCGATATGGAACAATTTAGATTAAAAACCCAAACCGTTACTTTAAAATTTAAAAACGGTTTTTTGTTAGAACTAACATCGGCTAAAGAGTTAATGCTAAAAAATATACAGGCAAACATTAATATAAATAATTATAGCGACCATGCCGCATCTGTTAATTACAAATACCCCATTTTTGAAATACTAAATTCGGGCGCTTTAACTGCCGAAATTCAAAATGACAAAAAATAATAATGATGAAGAAAAACATACTACTACTTATTTTTAGTGCCTTTTTATGTGTAAGCTTATTTGCGCAAGTTCCTGCAAACGATAATTGCAGTGGCGCATTATCCATTGCCTTAGGTAACCCACCACCATGCGGTACAGGTTTACAAGCAGGGCCTATTACTACTGTAAATGGCAATATTACCTTTGCTACACCAGGCAATCCATATATTTATCAGCCAAGCTGTAGCGGTTCGGGCGGGCCTAACCAAGCATTTCCGGCAAACGATGTGTGGTACTCTTTTGTAGCCACAGGCTTTCAATGTGTTATAAATATTACCTCAACCTTTGCTAACCCAAACGTAGCATTTTATTCGGGTAATTGTGCTGCCTTAGGCGGTGGTATTGGCGGTTGTGCTGTAGGTAGTGGTGGTGCTGTAACTTTAACAGTAAATCAATTAGTGCCAGGCACTACCTATTATTTACAAATTAGTGGTAATACTGGGCAAACGGGTACATTTACTATGCAAATTCAAAACAATAAAGATTGTGCAGATTGCCTTGTAAACTCTAACATTACTGTAAATCCATTGCCAACAAATGGTGCTTATGCCCCAAACACAACGGTAAATTTTTGTTTTCATATAGGGCAATACAATACCATTAATACAAATTGGTTGCATGGCGTACAATTAAGCTTTGGTAGCGGTTGGAATGCAGCATCGGTAGTGCCTAATGTGCCAACTCCTCTTGCTGCTTCTGGTACTTGGGCATATTACCCAGGAGGTATAGGCACTGTAAATGCTCAAAGTTGGGGGCCAGGTTGGTATTTCGATTTTTCTCCTGGAGATGGCAATCCTGGAAATAATTTTGGAGATAGCCAAGGTGGTGCTACTGATATATCTACTGCAGCACAATGGAATTTTTGTATGGCTATTACGACAAGCCCTCTATGTAATCCAGGCTCAAATCTTTCGGTAACTTTTAATACCAGTGGTGATGGAGAGTCTGGTTCGTGGAGCAATAGTGGTTGTGCTGGAGATTCGCCAGCTATATTTCATGCAATAGGCTCGTGTTGCCCACCAAACATGAGTGCCCTACCCACAAAATGTAATGGTACAAACACTGGTTCGGCAACAGCCACACCTGTTGGTACAGCTGGGCCTTATACTTATAATTGGGCAGGGCCAGCGGCTTATACATCAAGCCTTTCAAATGTAGCGGGTGCTAATACTATTAGCAATGTAGCATCAGGTATTTATACTGTTACTATTATTGATAATAATTTATGTGCAGTAAACGCTACCGTACAAGTTACGCAACCTACTGCGGTAACGGCTACTCCTAGCTTTACTAATGCAGGCTGTGCAGGCAATGGCACCGCCAGCGTTACTGCTAATGGTGGTACACCAGGTTATACTTATACTTGGAGTCCAAGCGGTGGCAATGCTTCGTCGGCTAGTGTGCCTGCGGGTACTTACACCGTTACTATAGAAGATGCTAATTTATGTGCAAAAACAGCAACATATACTATTTTAAATACTGGTACAATTAACCCAGCATTTACAACACCAACCTACACCCAATGTTTAAATGGTAATAGCTTTGTGTTTACTGCCGTATCGGCTGTTGGCACACACACTTACTCGTTTAATCCTGTAGCTGGCGCGCCAGCTGTTGGTAATACTGCTACTTATGGCCCAGTAAATTTTACTGCTGCAGGCACATATACAGTTACGCATACTATTGTAAATGGCGTATGTGCAGCCACTACTACATCCGTCATTGTTATAAATCCACAACCCTTGGCAAATGCTAATAGCAATAGCCCTGTGTGTGTAAGTAATAATATTAATTTAACATCTAATGGCGGTACAAGTTATGCTTGGAGTGGGCCTAACTCATTTGCATCTGGTGTTCAAAACCCAAGTGTTGTGGGTGCTACTTTGGCCGATGCTGGTGTTTATACCGTTACAGTAACCGCTTTAGGCTGTACAAATACTGCCACAGTAAATGTGGTAGTAACGTCGCCCACAACATCTGCATCTAATACTGGGCCTTTTTGCCAAGGGACTACTATTCAATTAAACACACCCATAGCTTCAACATATGCTTGGAGTGGGCCTGCAGGTTTTGTTTCAAATGTACAAAACCCAACACAGGCAAATAGCACATTGGCAATGGGTGGCACCTATACTGTATTGGTTAGTTTTGGTACTTGTACTGCTAGCGCAACTACCAACGTAGTTGTAAATGCTTTGCCAAGTCCAACAATTACAACGAATAGCCCAGTGTGTGCGGGGCAAGATATAAATTTTACAGGGGCGGGAGGCTTAACGTATTTTTGGTTTGGGCCTAATGCTTACTCAAGTATTTCTCAAAACCCAACTATTACTGCCGCTACAATAAATAATGCGGGTACTTATACCTTAGTGGTAACGGCTGCTAATACTTGCTCTAACACCGTAACGCAAAATGTAATAGTTAATGCTTTACCAAGCCCAGTAGCTAATGGTACTACGGTTTGTTTTGGTACAAATGCGAATTTAACCGCAACTGGAGGTACAAGTTATGCTTGGAATGGTCCAAATGGTTTTTTATCTGCTTCGCAAAACCCTGTTGTGGTTGGCGTTACCAATGCAAGTATTGGGCAATATACCGTTGTAGTTACCGATGCAAATACTTGTACTAATACTGCTTTTGCCATTGTTAACGTATCGCCAATACCCACACCTACTGCAACAAGTAATGGCACAGTATGTTTAAATGGTATTATAAATTTAAATGGTTTTGGGGGTAATACTTATTCTTGGGCGGGGCCAAATAATTTTTTTAGCACAAATGCAGCGCCTACTGTTAGTGCATCTGCAGTAAGTACAGGCGGTATTTACACTTTAACAGCCTATAGTGGTGCTAATTGTAGCGCTACCCAAACCGTAAATATTATTGTAAACCCTCTGCCAACTGGTGCAATTACGGGTGTAAATAAAGGTTGTGCACCTTTTTGTACGGCATTTACTTGCACAAGTAGTTCGGTTATTCAAAATTATAATTGGAATTTAGGTAATGGTGGTAGTTTTAGTAACGGCAACAGCATTATTAACAATTGTTATACTACCGCCGGTATTTATACAATAAGTGCAATACTTACCGATGCAAATGGATGTGTTAATACCGTAACATTTACTGCGGAGGCTTATCCTAAGCCAAATGCAGACTTTAGTTATGTACTTGGCGAACCACAGTTAAACAACAGTAGCGAAGCTAGTTTTACTGATAATTCGAGTGGGGCCGTAATTACTAATTGGAATTGGTATTTTACAAACACTAACCAAAACCAATCTACACAACAAAATCCAACTTTTGTGTATAGCGAAATTGGTGAATACCTTATTGCCTTAGTAGTAAAAAGTAATAAAGGGTGTTTAGATACCGTTTTAAAACCAATTACCATTAGCGAAGATTTTGGTATTTGGATACCCAATGCCTTTACGCCTTCTGAAGATGGTATTAATGATGTTTTTCAACCTAAAGGTTATGGTATATTAAAATATAATATTGCTATTTACGACCGATGGGGCGAAAAATTATATACTAGCAAAAACATATTTGAAGGCTGGGATGGAACGTATAATGGGCAATTGTGTAAAGATGATGTATATATTTGGAAAATTACTGTTACCAATATTTTTCACAAACAAAAAGATTATGTGGGGCACGTTAGTTTAATACGATAAAATATAAAGTTATATATCATTTTACTTTTACAACTGATTTCTTAAGCTTTATTTTGCATTGCATTCCAACCTTGTGCCTTTAATTCGTGTACCGTTCCTGCTTTGGCAACCATATTACAACCCTTAGCTTTATTAGTAATATGTCCAATAATGGTAAATTCTTTTACGTTTTTAATTTTTTCGTAATCGCCAATATCTATTGTAAATAATAATTCGTAATCTTCGCCGCCACTAAGGGCGCAAAGTGTAGGATCTAAATTAAATTCGCGGGCTGTATCAAAAGTTAATTGGTCTATTGGTATTTTTTCTTCATACAACTCTACTCCTACTTCTGATTGTGTGCAAATGTGTAGTATTTCTGACGATAAGCCATCGCTAATATCAATCATTGCGGTGGGTTTAATGGCAAGTTTTTTTAAAACATCAATAATATCTTTTCTTGGTTCGGGCTTAAGCTGACGTTCTAGAATATAATCTTTACCACTTAAATCAGGTTGTATTTTTGGATTATCTTTAAAGATAGTTTTTTCGCGTTCTAAAATTTGTAAGCCCATGTAAGCTCCACCCAAATCGCCACTTACACACAATAAATTACTTTCTTTAGCGCCATTTCTATAAACAATATCATCAAATTTTGCAGTACCAATTGCAGTAATACTTATAACTAAACCGCTTTGGTTGGTAGTAGTATCGCCCCCCACTAAATCTATATTATATTTATTGCACGCTAATAACATACCGGCATAAAGTTCTTCTAAAGCCTCTAAACTAAAGCGATTTGAAATGGCAATAGACACCAAAATTTGTTTTGGTTCGGCATTCATGGCATAAATATCGCTAAGATTAACCGCTACACTCTTAAAGCCCAAATGTTTTAAAGGCACATAGGTTAAATCAAAATGCACACCTTCTACCAACATATCGGTGCTTATAACGGTTTGCAAATTTGCATTGTTAATTACAGCAGCATCATCGCCTACGCCTTTAATGGTAGATTGGTGAGTAAGTTTTATATGTTGAGTTAAATGTTTTATTAAACCAAATTCGCCTAATTGCGCCAACTCGGTGCGGTTAATATTATCAAAATCCATTTTTAAAAATTTTAGTATTGTTGAAATGTAAAATTAAGATTTATACTGTATTTTTAACTATTGAATTTTTATGTTTAACTCAAATACTAAATTAAAATGAATTATTGGCTTATAAAATCAGAACCAAAAAAATATAGTTGGCAACAATTTAAAAAAGATAAAAAAACAGTGTGGGATGGCGTTCGCAACTACGCTGCCCGAAATAATTTAAGAGATATGAAAAAAGGTGATTTAGCTTTTTTTTACCACAGTAACGATGGGATGGAAATTGTGGGCATTGCCAAGGTAGTTAAAGAATCGTATCAAGACCCCACAACCACCGAAACAGCTTGGTTAGTAGTAGAGTTTGCACCCTTTAAGGATATAAAAAAACCTATAACGTTAGAGCAAATAAAAAAAGAGCCCAGTTTAGCTAAAATGGATTTGGTACGTTTAGCCCGCTTAAGTGTTGGTAAGGTTACTGAATTAGAGTTTACTAAAGTGTGTATGATGGGTGAAGTAGTTTTTGATTAAACTACCACACTTGGTTTTACACTTGCCTCTCTAATTTTACCAAGCTCTTCATTTATTAATTTACGTTTTGTAGTTAACTCGGCTAACTTTGCTTTTTCGGTTTCAATTTTAGCTTCAATTTCTTTCATAAAACTATTGCTACCTTTTGAATTTTTAAAAAAGCCTAAGTTGTTTTCGTAAGTACGCACATTGTTATTTATTTCGTCGGCAATTTTTTTAATATAATCGCCTTCTTTTTTTAATAAATCTAGGGCATTTTCAGAAGCCACAAAACGCTCAATTTTTGTTTTAAATTGCATCACCGCTTTTTCATTTTTATCTATGTTTAGCTTATCGTACAATTCATCTAAACGCGCATAAAACACATCGTTAATGCGTTTTTTATCTTTTAAAGGCACCATGCCAGCATTTGTAAATTCGCTAGCAAAGGCTTTTAATTGTTCGCGATTGGCGTTTAAATCCTCACTTAAATTAAAGGCATTAAAGCGTGCTAAAATTTCTTCTTTTGCTATTAAATTATTTTCAAACGATGCATCAACATTTTCGTAGTGTGCTTTACGAGCATCAAAAAATGCATTACAGGCTTTACGAAAACGATTAAATAATTTTGGTTCTTCTTTATCTCCATTGCTTGGATATTTTTTCCAAGTATCTTGTAATTTAATTAAATCGTTGCTTGTTTTTTGCCAATCGGTACTGGTTTGTAAGGCTTGGGCTTTTAGAATTAATTCGTTTTTAATTTTTCGGTTAGCTGCAAATTTTTCGTTTAAGCCTGCAAAAAATTCTTTTTTCTTATCAAAAAAATTATCGCAAATTAATCTAAATTCGTTCCAAATTTTTTCATTGTCCTTTTCCGTAGTTCTACCAACGGTTTTCCATTCGTTTTGCAAAGCCAACATTTGTTCGGTAGCATCGCCCCATTTGGTAGAAGCATCTTGGTTAACCTTATTTACAAGGGCAGTAGCTTTTTCAAGAATGCTTACTTTAGCGTGCAAATTGTTTTCTTTTTTCTCTTCAATGGCATGATAATGCAATTTTATTTTTGCATAGGTTTCATCTAATACCGTTTTGTAATCTGTTTTTAAACTATCCCATTTATCGTTAGGTACAGGGCCAATTTCTTCCCACTCGTTACGGTAAACTTTTAATAAACGTTCGGCTTCTTTTATGTTTTCTAATGCTTGAAGCGTTTTTAATTTTTCAATTAATAGTGTTTTATTTTCAAAATTCTTTTTTAAATCGTGTTCTTGTAAATCGCGATATATTTTTAGGTTATAATAAAACTCTTCAATGGCTTTGCTATAATCTGCTTGTATTTCTTTGTATTTGTGTGACGATACAGGGCCCGTTTCCTTCCATTGGGTTTGTAATTCTTGCAGCATTTTAACAGCAGCACCAACGTTATCGCTCAACTTGGTTAAATCGTTTATTTTAGAAACTATTTCCGTACGAATTACTAAATTTTTTGCTTGCTCATTTGCAATTTTAGCATCATTATCTTTCTTAAGTTTATTGTATTTATCAATTAAACTTTCAAAGTGTATGTCTTCGGGTTGTTTTGGATAGTTAAATTCTTTGGCTTTACCGCCTTCGTCCACAAACTGTTGCTTGGCGTTTTCAAACTCAAGTGTCCATAATTTTTGATACTCTTTTTGTAGAGTTCTAACTTCTGTAGCAACATCTCCTGCTTCATTCATAAGCAGTTCCTCTAACTTTGTAATTAATTGTGTTTTCATTGGTGTTTTATAATACTATAAAAATAAGATATAGAATTAATACATCAAAATTTATTACCATAAAAATTAATGATTTAAAATACCATAAATAACGCGTAAAAATAAAAACTACTTATAATGGAATTTGCTACACGCCAAACTGGCTCAAATGATGATCTAAATGTTTATAAAACATATTATTCCATTCGGTTTTAGTTAATACACCAAAAGACAGTTGCTCTTTATTATCAAATTGCGATTCGCCCATTTGTTGTGTTTTATTAATATAATTCACTAAACGTTGCTTTTCAGCTTCAAAGTTTTTAGTATCTTTTATAATAAATACTGGGCCCGTTTGACTATTTTTTTTATAGGGCACCTCATTGGTCACTAATTTTTTTACAAATAATTTTAATATAAATTTATTAAAACCACTGGGCTTTGGGTGTTTGTTTTCGAAACTTAATTCGTATGTAACGTTACAATGTGCTAGCATTTGCGCTACATTCATTTTGCCCCATTTGGCTGGTGTGGTTGGTGTTAAATTATTAATACGTTCAATAATTTTATCTGAAACTTCTTTTGAAAAAACATTTGGTAAAGCCATTATTTTATTTTTTAGTTTGTTATTAATTTATTTAGGCTTAACCGTACCATTTTTTGGGTTAAAATAATTTTTTACTTTTTCATTCGTTGGGTCTAATTCTTTTAACTGATTAAAAGTAGCATCGGCAATTGTTTTATCTTTTGTGGCAACATAATAATTTCCTAAATATTCAAGGGCTTCAATGACATCTTTTTTATAGGAGCCAGTTTTTTCTTCGGGTTTAACTAAGGTTAAGGCTTTTTCGTAAAAAGGTTTTGCTTGCCATTTTTCATTTTTAGGGTCTAACTGTGAATTTACCTTTGCTCTCCAAAAATGCCCAGCGGGGAATGTTGGCGAAGCTTGTATTAATTTAGAAAAACACGAATCGCCTTTTACAAATGAGGCGGGTGCTTCGGCTTCTTTTTTCTGTCTGATTTTTGCACCTGCATCAAAATAATAAGCACGGCCAAATTCAAAATTATCTTGTCCGCTTAATGCTTTTGCACACATTGCTCTTTTTTCCCAAGCAGTAATTGATTTTGTGTAGCTTTTAGATTTGTACCAAATTCTACCTACATCGCCCCATAATTCGCAATTTTCAATAGGGTCTAAGGTTATGGCTTTTTCCATTTCAACCACACCCAAACTATCTTTACCTGTTTTTGATAATAATAAGCCTTTGTATTTATAATCGGTAGGTAAGTATTTAAAATTTGGAGTGGCTGCAGTTAATTCAAAAAATTTAGTAATACTGCGTAAGCCTTTAGTATAAGATGCGGTATCGGTTTTATTTCCTAATTCGTAATAGCTATAACCCATTAAACGCTCCACATAAAAATTATTAAAACTATTTTTCTTTAAAGTTTCACCTTCGGTAATTACTTCGGCATATTGTTTGTTTTTAAACAGGGCATTTAAAAATCGGTAACGAGCATCATTACTATTATTTAATTCTAAATATTTTTTCCAATTTTCAATACTTTTTGCGGGTTGATTTACGGAATAATACAACTCTGCTTTTTCGCGATAGGCTGGCGCATAAGTAGCATCAATGGCTTCGGCTTCTTTGTATTTATCTAATGCTAATTGGTAATTACGCCCACGTTGATATAATTTTCCTTCGCGCAAAATACCACGTGCACTTTTTGGATTTAAGGTGGTAGCCGTTTTATAACTTTTTATGGCTGGGCCGCCATCAGTAGGGGTTTTTTCTAATTGTGCATCGCCTAATAAAATATAATTTTCGGCATTTTTTGGTTCTAATTTTATAGCCAAATTGGCTTGGTTAATGGCTTCGTCGGCATTTTTATTGTTGGTAGCTAACCATGCTTCGGAGGTACGGCGCATGACTTCGGCATTTTTATTTTGAGCCACACTTGCTGCTTTAAAAAATTGTGCTTTAGCATCTGCAATACTATTTTTTGATAACAATACTTTACCTAAACCTACGTAATTTAAGGCGTTAGTAGGATTTAACTCTACACCCTTTGCATAAAAAATATTAGCGCTATCAATATCGCCACGCTTAAAATAATTTTCACCTGAATAAAAATAATATTCACCTTTTGAAGGTTCTTTTTTTATGAGTACTAAAAAATCAGAAGCTGCATCGGCAAAGCGTTCATTATCGGTTTTTATTAAAACTTCAGATAAAGTTTGTGCCAAACTAATGGAGGTAACAATAGCTAAACTTATGGTTAAAAGTGACTTATTCATATATATACTTATTTAGAATTTAAAAATACTTATTTTATTGATGTACAAAGCAAGTACCATGTTAATTTTATGAAATTTATTTTGTGATTTTTTGTGACATTCCTTCTATTTATGACAACTAAGAGCGCTTAGCTTTATTTTCTTTAATGAAACTTAATGCTCTTTGTTACTAAATACTTTTAAATTATTTAGTAGTTATGGTTACACTTCTTTCTTGCTGATGGGTGGGCAATAAGCCTTGTTTTAAAAATGTATTTTGCCCTTTTGGCCCCGCAACAAAGGTTTCAAAACCTTTTGCTAAGCTAAAATCGGCAGTATTACGGTAAACATAAATTGTACGTGTAAAAGGGTAAGCATTTAGTTTGAACGATGATTGACTCGGCAATTCAAACGCAGTGCTGTTTGGTTTGCTTATTGCAATAAACTTTACTAAATTTCTATTGGCTTTGTAAATAGAATCGTCTACATCGCTTAACCAGGCAAAATCAATAAAAGCAATGGTATTTTTATTTTTAGCCACATAATTTATACTTTCAATACTTGAGTTTAAAACATTACAATTGCTCGAAAAAGGCTTTCCTTTTAAAACTGAATCTAATAAATAATGCATTACTGCCGAATTTTTTTTATCAATTAACACATTTAATTTTGTATCGTTACTTATAGAATCTTTACATACAAAAGGTTTGGTTAACAAATCCGTTACTTGCTCGTAAGTTAAGTTGGCAATTTGTGTATTTACATTTGTAATTAGTGCCACTCCACTTTTTGCAACTGCCGAATATTTAGGAAAATATTTTTTTGATTCGAATGCTTTTTTCTCAGTTTCGTTTAACATACGCGAAATAACAATGGCTTTACAACTATCGTTATACAAAGCTTGTACCGCTTCATTTTCGGAAGTTTGAACAGGTTGAATATGGGCATTAGTATAAAAAGATTCAAAAGTGTAAATATGATTTTCGAGATGCAGTTGCAAGCCTTCATCGTAATACACTTTTAGTTTACCTGATGTTGGAGAATTATCGGTGTAATCGTTTTTAAAATAATCTTTACAAGAAGTAAACGAAATAAAACATCCTAAAATAATTAAATTTTTAGTAGCCGCTTCGACTCTGATCAGCGTGAAAGAATTGGATGATTGAAATTTTCGAAGCCACATGCCTAATTTATATTTTTGTTTTACAAAAAAATTACTTCTCGTCATTATTAGAATATTTTAATGTTTGGTAAATTCTAAAAGCACGATAAACTGTGTAAAGCACTAACACACATATAAAACCTATGCGTTTGCTTCCATACATTGTTTCCACCATAAAATTAGTAAAAGTTAGGGCAATAGCTAAGCATATTGATACTAAGGCTACAATACCGCCAAACCATATTGAAATTGTATTTAAACCGAGTTTCATTTTTTATTTAATTGTTCTTCTAAATTTGTAATTAAGTCAATCGTATCTTTATAAACACTTTGCAAATCGCCACTTACAGCGCCAGGTGCATATTTGGCGTATTCGCTGGTTTGCAGAGTAGTAATTAATTTTTTATTAATCTGTTCGTTAACTTGTTTTTTAGTGAGTGTATTTGTAATATTTTCGTGCGATAAATCAGCAATGGCTATATTTAATTTATGACTTACATAATTATTTAATGCCAATAATATTTCGGTATAAAAACCATCTTTATTATTTTGTTGCATTAACTTTTCGGCAGTTACTAATTGTTTTTTAGCCACCTTAGCGGCTTTGCGTTCGTTTACTAAAGCTACATTGCTGTTATTTTTTAAATAATTATTTCTAATGATTAATGCCGTAAATAATGTCACTGTTGGGAGTAATAACAATAAAATATGTATAAACGAATTAAAAAATTCTGTTTCGGTTTTTATTAATTCAAAATTTCCTTTTTTAATATAACGTATATCGTTATCGCTTGTTTTTACTTGGTTTTGTGGCGTATAAACTTGAGCGCCTGTGCTATTAAGGTCGGGTGGTAATACCTTGATGCTAATAGGTTGTGGCGAAATAGTAATGTATTTTTTTGATTCGAGATTGAAATAACTAAAGTCTAAATCTTTTAAAATAAAATCGCCTTCGGTACGAGGAATTACTAAATAATCAAATATTTTTACACTATTGTTTTCCGTAATTTTTGGGTCGTAGGTTTCAAATCCTTCTGGTAATAATGGTTTTGGAGGATCTACCAATTTTAAATTTCCTTTACCACTTACTGTCATTTTTAAATTAAATGCATCATTAGCTTTTAATTCGGTTTTACTAGCTTCTACTTTGTAACTATAATTTCCAACAGCGCCACTAAAGCTTAAAGGTTTTTCCTCTTGTGGTAAAGTCATCACTTCGACAATTGTTGGTTTACTTTTTGCAGTCACAACAATGTCTTCGTAACCAGCTGCGCCAAAAAATTGCTCAAAAATATTTTTAGGTTTTGTATTGGTTTGTTTTCTAACTACAACGTCACATTCTGTTGAGGCTAATGACAATTTTCCTGCTTTATTTGCAATACACGTGTGCCTAAATACTTCGTACGTTTGATAAACAACGCCATCTAAATTTTCTTGTACTATTTTACCCTTTGTTGGCGATTCTTGAAGTTGCATATAAAATCCATCATAGGTTGGTGGATTAACTTTTTGAAAACCAACAATTGGTAAACGTGAATATACTTTTTGTATAATTGTAATTTGTTCGCCCAGTACACATTTACTTTTACTAATACCTGTTCGAATAAATAAATCGCCACCACTTACTTTATTATACTGTGCTTTATCATCACCACCAGCAGCAGCGCTTTGTTGATTGGTTACTGGTCCTTTTGTAACCTCTAAGGCAATAGCATTGGTTTCAAATCGTTGGTTGCCACAATTAACAACCGCCGAACCAATGGTAGCTTTACCTTCTTTTTTTGCTACTAATGCCCACGATAAAGTCATTTGAGTGGAGGTTTGCCCATTAACCCATTGCACACTACTGCTTTGATTAGGGCCACCTACAATGTCAAAATCTTTAAAACTAGGTGGTGTATAATTATTAGGATTTGCGTTTATAACAATGGCATACTCAAAGGGCACACCCACTTGCACTTGTTTTGAGCTAACTTGTGCATAAACTGTTTGAGCTTTAATTGTATACGACACAATTAAAATAAGTAAAGCTATGTAATATTTTATTTTCAATTTATTATACTATTTTTATTTACTACTTTTTTGTTTCACGCAGATTTCAAAGATAACGCAGATTTGATAAATTAATCTGCGTAATTTGCGCTATCTGCGAGAACCTTTTACCTGAACTACCAATCTTTTTCTACAGTTGTTTTATCAGCGTCTTGTTGTTTTTGTTTGCGTTTATCTTGTAATTTTTGTTCTTTATTCATTAATGCTTTTAATAATTGTTCTGCTTGATCTTTTGAAATATTATTGGGTTTGGGTTGAGCATTTTTATTTTTATCGTTTTTATCTTCTTCTTTTTTATTTTGAGAACCGCCACCACCTTTTTTATCTTTTGGTAAATTTTTTAATGCAAAAGCTAAATTGTAGCGTGTTTCTTCATCTTTAGAGTTATATTTTAACGATTTTTTATAGGCATCAACGGCTTGTTGATAATCCTTTTTTTGAAGATAACAGTTGCCAATATTATGCCAAGCCTGATGAAGCGTATCCTTATTTGAAATATTATTTGCAACAGCAGCAAAATTTTGTGCCGCTTCGTCAAAAATTAATTTAGATAAAGAATCGGGGGTCATTTTTGCTTGCAGTGGTACTTGTACTTTGCCCGATTTAATATCGTAAGCGTTTTTGTATAAAGAATTCCCTAAATTAAAATTTGCCTTTTGATTATTTGGATTGGCTTTTAACGCTTCTCTGTATTTTAAAGAAGATTCGATGGTATTTCCGGTTGTAAATAATTTATTACCATAATAAATTGCTTTAGCATCTTCTTGCGATTTAACTGTAAAGTTGAAAAGTATTAGTAATACAACGGTTGTCGACCTTACTGAAAATAAATTTATTTTTTTAAACCATTCGCTTACTCGTTCACTAATTAAAAATTCGATAAATAAAAAGATGAGCGCCAGACCCAAAAACCATTGAAATTGATCTTCATAATCGGTGTACATTTTATTTTCTAATTGTGCTTTGTCTAATTCGCCAATTTTATCTAATACAGCATTTAATCCAATATCTGCTTGGCTTGCTTGTACATACACACCATTGGCTTTACCTGCAATTATTTTTAAAACATCGCTATTTAATTTTGTAATAACGGTTTGTCCGTCTCTATCTTTTCTATAGCCTTTTATCACTCCATTTTCTATCAATGGAATGGGCACTCCTTTTTCGGAACCAATACCAATAGTATTTATCATAATGCCACTTTTACCAGATTTTTCAGCAGCGGCAATAGCTTCTGATGAATGATTTTCACCATCTGTAATTAAAATAATAGCTCTGTTTTTACCTTCGTCGTTACTAAAAGATTCGCCTGCTTTTTCAATAGCGGCTTCAATATTAGTGCCTTGTACAGGAACCATACCGGGACCTATTGACTCTAAAAACAATTTTGCAGCACTATAATCCGTTGTTATTGGTAATTGAACGTATGCTTCACCTGCAAAAATTATTAAACCTAATCTATCACCTTGTAAATTATCAATCATTTTTTCGAGCGCATATTTTGCACGCGTTAAACGATTTGGGCTTAAATCTTGAGCCAACATACTATTACTTACATCTAAACACACAATAATATCTGCTCCTTCGCGTTTTACTTCGGTTAGTTTACTGCCAGTTTGTAAATTGCAAATAGCTACAATTAAACTACTAAAGCCTAGTATAAATAAAACAACTTTTACAATGCGTTTGCGTTTGCTGGAGTATGGAATTAAACTAGAAATTAAACTAGCATCGCCTAATTTTTTTAATTTATTTTTTCGAGAAACAAAGTACCAAATTACCAGCAATAGCATAATTGGAATGGCTAGTAAGCCATAAAAATAAATTATATGTTCGAACTTAAACATTTATGGTATTGATTTAAATAATGTAAAACGTAATAAAAATTCTACTAATAACAATACCGCTGCCATTAAGGCTAATGGTAAAAAATGTTCGGCTTTGTTAGTAAAACTTTTTTCGCTGATAATTGTCTTTTCTAGTTTATCAATTTCGGCATAAATATCCTTTAAACTTGATTTATTTGTAGCTCTAAAATATTTTCCTCCTGTCATGTTCGACATCTCTGTCATTGTTTTTTCATCAATATCTACATCTACATAATCGTATTCGTATTCATCTTGGGTATAACGCGCAACTGGCGTTAAGGCTTTACCTCTTGTGCCTACACCAATACAATATACACGTACTCCATAAGTTTTTGCCAAGTCGGAGGCCGTTAGAGGTGCTACTTCACCCGAATTATTTACGCCATCGCTAATTAAAATAATAACTTTACTTTTTGCTTTACTTTCTTTAATGCGCCCTACCGCAGTTGCTAACCCTACACCAATGGCTGTTCCATCTTCAACCATACCTACTTTAATCATAGGAATCATATTTTTTAAAACTTTATGATCGCTTGTTAAAGGGCATTGCGTAAAGGCTTCACCACCAAATATAATCATACCAATTCTATCATTAGGGCGGGCATCAATAAAATCTATAATTACATCTTTAGCAGCATCTAAACGATTGGGTTTAAAATCTTTTGCAAGCATAGATGGAGAAACGTCCATACTTAACATTATATCTATTCCTTCGGTTTTGCTATTTTTCCAACTACTACGGCTTTGTGGGCGAGCCAATGCGGCAACTATTAATGCTAATGCTGTTAAACGCACTACAAATAATACATGACGAAATTTTGCCCTGGCAGAAGATTTAATACCTTTAAATAAAGTAAAAGATGAGAAATTAAATTCGCCTTCGTGTTTTTTTAAACGCCAAATATACCACACTATCATTATAGGAATGATGAGCATTAACCAAAACCAATGTTTTTCTGCAAACTGAATATCTTTAAAATAACTTATCATTTCTTAGCCACAGATTTTTTACGGATTTGATTGATTATTTGGGTTTGTATTCTGGGTTATATTTTCACTTGTATCTAGTGTCATTACTTCCTCTCGTTTGGTGCCGTTAACAAAATCAAAAGCATTTTGTAATGTAAATGTATGTTCCACTTCAATAGGCGTCATTTTTGCAAACTTTACTAAATCGGATAATTGCAGTAATTGCTGCAATTTTTCTTTGCTTTGAGGATCGACTACTTGTGTTCTAAATGCCATCATAATTTCATCCGTAGTACTTTCTAAGGCATTAACATTATAACGTTCTTCAATATATTGACGAATTGTATCTGATATGGCTGAATAATATTCTTTGGTTTTACCCTCTTTCCATTCTTGTGTTTCTTTAATTTTTTCTAAAGCCGCTAAAGCGGAAATATGAGCGGGAATTTTAGGTTTTTCGGGCTCAATAATTTTATTTTTTTTCTTATTATTAAAATAAATAGTAGTAAAAATTATTACTAATACAACTATTAGTATGCCTATACCCCAATAAATATAGTTGATGTACCATTTCCAATTAAATACTTCGTTAAAAATAGGTTTAATATCTTTTACTTTTTTATAACTACTATCTGTAGGTACAGTGTGCACTTCAAGTAATAATGTTTGGGTGAAAAGCACATTATTTGTGTCGTTATTTAGCATAAACTTAAAACCCGGAATTGCAAAGTAACCGCTATCATAAGCACTTATCACTACTTGTTGATGTTGTAAAATATTTGAGGGATTTGCTTTATCGGGAATAGTAGTATCAATAGCACTTACTGAAATAACTTCTATTTTGCCTGTAAGTGTATCTCCAATTGAGGGCCATTGTACCTTAAAATCTTTTTGATTAGCGTTGTAATTTAAATAAATATCCAGCTTAACTTGTTCGCCAATACGAATTTTTGAAGAATCTAAAACAGCATCTACTCTAACGCCTGCCTGTCCGGTAGAAAGCCCTTGCGCTTTTGCAAATGCAATACTTGCAATAAGAAGAAAGAATATGTATTTTATTTTTTTCATTTTTTTATTTGGAGGTTGAGCTTGTCGAAACCACATTGAGTAGCTTCGACAAGCTCAGCTACCTATCTATCTATTTTTAAATAAATTCATTAAAGGTTTAATATAACTTTCGTGCGTGTAAATGCTTGTAGCATCAATACCGCTGCGATTAAAAGTATCTTTTAAATCGTTTTCAAATTTTAAACTGTTGGTTTTAAACGTGTGTCTAAATTGTTTATCGTTTGTATCTATCCACATTAATTTACCAGTTTCGTTATCGCGTAATTTTATTAAGCCTACTTTTGGTAATTCTGTTTCTGTTTTATCAACTATTCTTAGTGCTACTAAATCGTGCTTTTTATTGGCAATTTTTAAAGCATCTTTATAATTATTATCTGCATAAAAATCGCTAATAAAAAAAACAACACTTCGTTTTTTAATAACGTTAGTTAAATATTTTAATGCCAGTTCTAAATTTGTTTTTTTATTTTGAGGTTTAAATTCAATTAACTCTCTAATAATACGAAGCACATGTGATTTACCTTTTTTAGGTGGAATGTATTTTTCAATTTTATCGCTAAAAAATATAATGCCAATTTTATCATTATTTTGAGACGCTGAAAAAGCAACCACAGCGCATAATTCTGTAATTAAATCTTGCTTAAATTGTTTATTAGTTCCAAACGCGCCACTGGCACTTACATCCACCACTAAAACAACAGTAAGTTCGCGTTCTTCTTCAAATATTTTTACAAAAGGGGTATTAAAGCGGGCGGTAACATTCCAATCTATCGTTCTAATATCATCTCCAGGAGTATATTCTCGCACTTCAGAGAAAGACATACCTTTGCCTTTAAAGGCACTGTGATATTCTCCCGAAAAAATTTGAGTACTCAAACCACGGGTTTTAATTTCTATTTTACGAACTTTTTTTAATAACTCTGAGGTTTCCACTATAATTAGTTTTTAGTTTTAAGTGTTTAGTTTTTAATGAAGTTATTTTCATTAAAAACTAATAACTAAGCATTAAACACTTGTTATGGTACTTCAACTGTATTTAAAATTTCGGTTACAATGTTTTCAGAAGTAATGTTTTCGGCTTCTGCTTCGTAGGTTAAACCTACACGATGGCGCATTACATCTAAACAAACAGCGCGTACATCTTCAGGTATTACATATCCTCTGCGCTTAATAAATGCGTAGGCTTTTGCTGCCAAAGCCAAGTTAATACTAGCACGTGGGCTTCCACCATAAGAAATTAAGCCGTCAAATTTTTGTAATTTATAATCTTTAGGGAAACGAGATGCAAAAACAATATCGACAATGTAACGTTCAATTTTCTCGTCCATATACACATCTTTTACAACGCTACGGGCTTTAATAATATCATCTGTTTTTAAAACATTGTTTGGCGTTGGCATACCTTGTGGCGATATGTTAGATTGAATGATTCGGCGCTCATCTTCTTTAGTGGGGTAACCAATTACAATTTTTAGCATAAACCTATCCATTTGTGCTTCGGGTAAGGGGTAAGTACCTTCTTGCTCAACTGGATTTTGAGTGGCCAATACTAAAAAAGGGTTAGGTAATTTAAAAGTTTGATCGCCAATGGTTACTTGTTTTTCTTGCATCGCTTCTAGCAAAGCGGATTGTACTTTTGCTGGTGCACGATTAATCTCATCGGCTAATACAAAATTAGCAAAAATGGGTCCTTTACGAATAGAGAATGATTCTTGTTTTTGACTATAAATTTGAGTCCCAATTAAATCGGCAGGTAACAAATCGGGTGTAAACTGAATGCGACTAAACTGCGCATCAACACACTTTGCCAATGTATTAATAGCAAGGGTTTTAGCTAATCCGGGTACACCTTCTAACAAAATATGACCGTTACTTAACAAGCCAATTAAAAGACGCTCAACCATTTGTTTTTGCCCAATAATTACCTTATCCATTTCTAGTGTAAGCACATCAATAAATGCGCTTTCGCGCTGAATACGTTCGTTAATTTCTTTAATATCTACCATACATTTTTATTATTAAACAGTAGGTAAAGATAGTAAGGCTAAGGCCTTTGCAACTAATTAAGTAGTTAAAATTTGTTAATGACTTAAGTAAAAAAACATTAAATAATTTCAAATGTATCCGCATCTAATGCTGCAGGAAAAATAGTTCTAAACTCATCCAAATAGGATTTATCTAAAGAAATTGTCTCAACACTTTCTTCATTTGCTTTTACTTGGCTAATTATTTCTCCCCTTGGATTAATGACAAGACTATCGCCAGAATGATTGATGTTATTACCATCTAAACCAATTCTATTTACGCCAATAACATAGCATTGATTTTCTATAGCACGTGCTATTAATAATTGTTTCCATGGGTAGTTACGAACTTCGGGCCAATTGGCAACATATATTAGCACATCGTATTCATAATTGGCAATTGATGATTGCCCTTCTACTCTGCTTATGGTAACAGACTGTTGACTAATCAGCCTATTTCTACTCCAAACCGGAAAACGCAAATCGTAACAAATAAGTGGACAAATATTCCAATTTTTTAGTGTTGTAATTATTTTTTTAGTTCCGGCAGTATAATTTTTATCTTCGTTTCCCATTCTAAATAAATGGCGTTTATCATACGTTGATACCTTTTGATTTGGCTCAACCCAAAATAAACGGTTAAAATAATTGCCCGCCTCATTAATAGCTATACTCCCTGTAATTACAGCTTTTTTTTGTTTTGCTTTTTGTTTTAGCCAGGTTAAAGTAATAGTATCACTTTCGGCAAGTATTTTAGGATTCATAGTAAACCCTGTAGTAAACATTTCGGGTAAAACTATTAAATCTGTTGGCTGATTAATAGTGTTAATAAGGGTATCAAAATGTTGCAAATTTTTTTTGCGATTTTCCCAAAATAAATGAGTTTGAATTATGGTAACATTCATTGGCAGTACTTATTTAAAGCATTAATAGCTGGTTCGATATTATTTTGCGCCGCAAATTTAAAATCTTGGCATGGGCTTTGTTTTAAATTAACCTTTGCAACTCCACGCCAATAGTAAGCTTGGTAGTAATTTGGATTTAAGTTAATGCAACTATTTATATCGTTAATACACGCGGTAAAATTTTGTTTTTTACCTTGAGCAATGGCGCGTTTAAAATAAAAATCGGGCTCATCATTATTTAACTCAATACATTTATTATATGCAAAAATAGCTTCATTTAATTTATTTAAATCGTTGTAACAATTGCCCAATACAAAATAAGCTTTTGCATTATTTTTTTCGATAGATATAACCAAGTTAGCATCGTTTATGGCTTTAGATAAATCGTTAAGTGTATAATAGGCTGAAGCCCTTGCAACTAAGGCTTTTGAATAATTATACAGTTGTAAACTTTGGTTAAAACTTTTAATGGCTAAATCGGGCTTATTCATTTTTAAAAATAAGAGGCCTCGATTATAAAAACCTTTGTAATTTTTTGGCGCAACAGTAGTTGCTTTATTAAAGTAATTAAGCGCCTCTAAATCATTATTAGCAAACATATACTCAACCCCTAAGCTATTTAAAGCTATAAACTGATTAGGATAATTTTTTAAAATATCGTCATATAAACTAATTGCATTTTTCCATTTTATAGTTCTATTAAACGAAAAAGATGAGAAAAATAAAATAATAACTGCGTAAATAATAGTTTTACTTATATTAACTTTAGAAATTAAAAAACCTAAAAGCCACGCAAATCCTATTATTGGAAGGTAAGCATAACGGTCTGCGTATAAACATTCGCCAAAAGGAAGTAATTGTAAAACCAAAATTAAATTTAAAAGAATAAATAACAAACCTATTAATAAGTTGTATTTTTTTTGTTTGATAAAATAAAAAATTAAACCTGCTAGTATTATTAAAATACTATATCCGATGATAATAATATGAGTTTTAATATCTGGATAACTATATATTACACTTAATTTTATAGGCCACAAAAAAAGAAATACGTATTTTAAAAGCGCAACACCTGCTAAGCCAATACGCTGATAATAAGGAAACTCGTGTGAATGGTTGATAAATAAATCTGCAGTTTGCACTTTAATATTAATAAGTCCAATAATTATTGAAATAAGTAAAAATGGTATTTTATTTATAATAAATTTTATAGAAACCGTTTTATTTTGAAACATATCTATTAGTATTAAAATTAACGGAAATACTACAACCGAAGATTTACTGAAGCATCCCAAACAAAAAAATAATAAGGTAATTAAGTAGTTTTTTTGCGATTTAATTGTAGTAAATTTTAAATAACTTACTATTGCTAAGAGTAAAAATGTACTTGATAAAACATTTTTTAATTCGCTTATCCAGCCTACCGATTCAATTTGTAGCGGATGTAATAAAAATACAATGCACGTTATATTTGCTAGCCAATTTAGTTTAAATAATTTATTGGTAATTAAATACACCAAAATTCCATTTAATAGATGAAAAATAATATTTATAAAATGGTGCCCTCCATCGTTATTTTCAAATAACAACCAGGCAACAGCATGTACTAACATTGTTATAGGTATATAATTTCCAACATAATGATTGGTAAATAATACTTTAATATCAAAGGCTTGAACGGCTTTGTTTTTAAATACCATTTCGGGGTCGTCCCAACTTATATGGTTAAAAAATAAAAATTTACTATATACTAAACAAGTAATAATTAATACGCTAATTATTATAAGATGTTCTTTAATTATATTTTTTAAATTTACAATCACTAAACAAATTTAGCATTTTAATAAAACTATAAAGTGATAAAATTATCAGTTGTAATAATAACTTTTAACGAAGAACATAATATTGAACGTTGTTTACTTTCGGTAAAAGAAATTGCTGATGAAATTATAGTATTAGATTCCTTTAGTACCGATAAAACCCAAGCAATATGCGAAAAACATGCCGTTCAGTTTTTTCAAAACAAATTTGATGGGCATATTGAACAAAAAAATAGAGCCATTACGTATGCAAAAAATAAGCACATACTATCGTTAGATGCCGATGAGGCTTTAGATGATACACTTATAAAATCTATAAAATTTATAAAATGCAACTTTTTAAAAGATGGTTATTACATGAACCGTTTAACTAATTATTGTGGGCATTGGGTAAAACATTGTGGCTGGTACCCGGATACTAAATTGCGTTTATGGGATAGTACAAAAGGGCAGTGGACAGGTACAAACCCCCATGACAAATATGAGTTATTTAAGGGCGATAAAAATACTGAACATATAAAAGGTGATATTTTACATTATAGTTTTAATTCTGTACAACAGCATTATAAACAAGTTAATTACTTTACAGATATTTCTTCAAAAGCATATTTTGAAAAAAATAATAAGGCTCCATTTTATAAATTAATTGTAAACCCCATTGCCTCATTTATTAGTCATTATTTTGTAAATAGGGGCTTTTTAGATGGCAAAACTGGATTTTTAATCTCAAAAATTTCGGCTTATGCCACTTATTTAAAATATAAAAAATTACGAATACTTTATAAAAAATAAATTTGGTTAAGCAACAAAAGATATTGCAATTAAACTTTGAAAAAACCTGGCGTGGTGGCGAAAGGCAAACACTATACAATATGATAGGTTTTAGAGATGCTGGCTACGAAGTAGAATTGATTTGCGTAAAAGGTTTTGAATTAGAGAAAAAAGCAAAAGCATTAAATTTTAAAACATATTCGTATAATACTACTTTTTCGGTAATTGTATTTTTACTTTTAAAATGTAGAGGTTATACATTTTTACATGCACAAACCTCTCATATATTAACCTATTGCGTATTTACAAAATGGTTTCACAAAACCCCAATTGTTTTTAGTAGACGTGTTGATTTTGTACCTAAAGGATTTTTAACGAAATTAAAATATTCTTATACAAATTATGTAACTGGAGTTAGTACAGCCATAAAAAAAATTATTGAAAAATTTGGAATAAAAAATGTGACTGTAATTTCAGATATTGCTATCGAAAAAAAATTAAATCGCGAGAGGGCTTTAGCTGTTTTAAAAGAGAAAAACATTTCATCAACTAAAAAAATAATAGGCACTTTAGCTGCATTTGTTGATCATAAAGACCCATTTAATATGCTTGAAGCCATTAAAATTTTATCAGAAAAACGACAAGATTTTACTTTTTTACATTTTGGAGATGGCGAGTTGCAACCTGCTATACAACAAAAAATTAAAGATTATAATTTAGAAGAATGTTATAAAGTAATGGGCTTTTATAACACTGCCGAAGACTTTTTTACAATATTAGATGTATTTGTAATGAGTTCGAAAGAAGAAGGTTTAGGGAGTAGCGTGCTAGATGCCTTTTTATATGGAGTGCCCGTTGCTTCTACAACAGCTGGGGGCTTAATAGACATAGTTAAAGATGGTAGAGCTGAGATTTGCGAGAAACAAAACCCACAACAATTAGCAAATTGTATAAATGAGTTATTATCAAATCCTGAAAAAGTAAAACGAAATACCCAAAAAGCAAAAGAGTACGTAAACACGTTTCACACGGTAAATTATATTACACAACACTATTTAAATTTATTTATAAAAAAATAAAATGAACGCTAAAGCATTTAAGGATAAAGTAATTTGGATAACAGGCGCTTCATCAGGCATTGGCGAGGCATTAGCTATTGAGTTTGCAAAAAAAGAAGCGCGTTTAATTTTATCTGCTCGTAGAGAAGATGAATTACAACGAGTGGCACAACTAACAAAATTAACCAGTTTGGATATAATGCTTTTACCATTTGACTTAAACAATACAACTAATGCAAGTGCTTTAGCGGCACAAATAATAAACAAATTTGGAAGAATAGATATTTTAATAAATAACGGAGGATACAGCCAAAGAGGCGAAGCCATGCAAACAACTGCTGAGATTGATAGGCAATTAATGGAAGTAAATTATTTTTCGTATGTTAATTTAACAAAAGCAGTACTGCCTTATATGAAACGACAAAAAAGCGGACAGGTGGTTGTGATTAGCAGTATTGCAGGTAAATTTGGGTTTTATTTGCGCTCAAGCTACAGTGCAGCAAAACATGCTTTACATGGTTTTTTTGAGTCGTTACGATTAGAAACCGAAAGCCTTGGCATTAAAACATTAATTGTTTGCCCAGGTAAAATAAAAACTAATGTTTCATTTAATGCAATAACAGCTGCTGGATTAGCTCATAATAAAATGGATAAAAGTCACGAAAATGCTATGCCTGCAGAAGAATGTGCAAAACAAATTATACAAGGCATTGTAAATAACAAAGAAGAAATTTTTGTAGGTGGAAAAGAAATTTTAATGGTTAAAATAAAACGTTTTTTTCCAAAATTATTTTCAAAATTAATTAGAAACCAAAATCCGTATTAAAAGTATTTATTTATTATCACCACTCGTTTAATAAATATCTCAATCCAAGCCAATGACCTAACTCGTGCGTAGCGGTTCTGCCATAATCGAAAGGTGGAAATAAAGTTCCAACATCTCCAATTGATTTTGTCAAACACCATTCACCATCAGTTGTGTTGGTTCCGGTTGATCCGCCGGGTATTTCATTGAGTGAGGTGCCTAAAGGAAATGTAGTATAACCCAATAAACCAACAGAGGGATTCACATCCGTTATCCAAATATTTAAATAACGTGTAGGATCGCAAATTGTATTAACTTTTACTACCATCTCTGTATAATTTCTAAAATTAGTCGACGTTGTAAATGTTGTCGGATTACTCCAACCATTGGAAACATAATTAATTCTATCTATTCCAAGCTCAGCTAAAGTTACACCCGATGTGTTTTTATATGCCAAACAAAAATTTACATTACAATTAGCGATTAAGGTTGGTGGGAAATTTGTACTTGAAATATTTGATGCGTTTAATCCTACACCTGCAAAATCATCGTTTAAAATTTTTATTTGGGAATTACTTGCGCTTGAGAAATGTAAGGAAAGTTACCAATACTCTGCCCACCATGAATAATATTAAAAACCACAGGAATTATATAGTTTATGTTTAATCTTTCTTCGCTTGTTGTGTTTTTTTAAATTCTTCCACTTGCTTATTAAACCAATTATTCCATTCGATACTTGGAGCTTGACTACCACAAGGTTTTTTTAAGTTCATTATTTTTTTGTGAAAAAAAATGAAATAAATAGAAAAGACAATAGTAAAAAGGATTTCATAGGAATAAATTTTATTACTTTAGTAAAAAAGTAATTATTTAATCAAATTAAAAGGTTCATCTACTTGCAGATTTAATTAATTAAATATCCATTTACAATGGAGTTTTTTAGAATATAGTACGATAAATTATTACAAAATACCGTCATCAGCAAAGCTATAAAAATTACCATTACCTATTATTAAATGGTCAGTTAGTTTAACATCAAATTGTAATAAAGCATTTTTCAGTTTTTGTGTAATGTCTTTATCCGCAGCACTTGGCAACAAACTACCACTGGGGTGATTGTGCGCAATTATTACTGATGAAGCGCTATTTTCTATTACTGATTTACAAATTAATCTTATATCTACTACCGTTCCTGAAATGCCACCTTTACTTATAAATTCTTGTTTTATTATTTGACTACGGATATTTAATAAAAGTATCCAAAATTCTTCGTGAGGCAAGTCACTTAAACGTACTTTAAAAATATTGTAAGCATCCTGACTAGATTTAATACTAATTTTTTCATCGGCATCAAAATCATTTCGTCTTCGTCCCAATTCAAAAGCAGCAGCAATATTTATAGCTTTAACAGGGCCCACCCCTTTAAATTTTTTTAATTCGTTTATACTTAATTTTGCTAATTGATTAATGTTGTATTTATTTTGCGAAAGCATGTATTGTGCTAATTGCACTGCTGTTTGGGTTTTGTTACCAGAACCTAAAATAATAGCTAACAATTCGGCATCACTTAAGTTTTGTTTACCAAGCGTCAATAATTTTTCGCGTGGCCTATCGTCTTCAGCCAAATCTTTTATTGATAAGTGTGTTGTTTCTTCGCTCATTATATAAACCATTTAATGTATAAAATTACCATAATTCATAATCTAAAACTGTATTTTCAACTCTATAGGTTGGGGTTTGTTTACCTTCCGATAATCGATTTACCTCTTCGGCAACAAATTTTTGCAATTCGCTAAGTGTAATTACTTTATCGTTATTTAAATCGGCTTTAAAACTTTTCATTCCATTTAATAAGCAGTAGGTAAATAATCCATTGTTCCATTTTTCCCCTTCAAATGCAGCTTCTGTGCCTCCGGCCGACGAAATAATTGTAGCGCCTGAGTTTTGTCGTAAATCAGAAAAAATAGTTTTACTCATTTCTAAAGCTGTGCTTTGTGCAAATGTACTACCTGCCAAACGAATACTTCGGGTACTATCTTGGTTTGTTTTATTTAGATTATCATTTACGGCATCTTCATCTACTTCGCCACTAAAACAAGCATCAATAAACATTAATTTTCGAGTGGGTTTCATATTTTTAAATAAAGTTTCAAAACTAGTATAGGCTACTGAATTTATTTTAGGATCGGTAAAATCGGTATAATACGTCGGAAAATAATAACTAAAATCATCGTCTAAATAACCATGCCCTGCAAAAAATACCATTACTACATCGTTAATAGTTGCTTTGCTAAAAAAGTTTTTAAGATTTTTTATTGAGTCTGGCGCAAACGATTGGTTGTATAATTTTTTAATTTCAATTTTATTAAATGCTTTTGAGTTGGCCATTGTATTGGCAACATCTCCTGCATCTTTTAAGGCATAAGATAAATCAAATTTATTATTTTTAAATTTTTCACTAGCAATTACTACTAAAAATAAGTTTGGTTTTATTTCTGAAGTATTATTGTAAATACGCGATATTTTTGGGCTTTCTAATCCTTTATCGTCTTTTATACTAAACTCAAAACGGTTAATACCTGATGATGTTTCGAAAGTTTTATTTTTTTCGAGATGTGCGCTTTCATCCTCCTTTATATCTTCGCTTAAAACTAAAGTACCATTATTATAAATATCCATTTTTGAAAGTTTATTTTTACCCTTGTTGGCAGCAATATTAAAATTTACAACGCCTGGTTTTTCTTCTTGTATTTTTATATATTGTATGGTGGGTAAATTAGTAAAATTTATTTCTTCATCGGGCTTTAAACCCAATAAACGCATACGTTTTAAATAAGCAATTTCGTATGCTTTAATTAATAAACTATCGCTACAACCAAAGGCCCGTAATACTTTGTGGGGTTGATTAAGATACGCATCAAATTGCTCGAAGCTAAATAATTCTGATTTATATTTAAACCTTATGTTTTTTACAAATTCTTTTGAACCTAAATAATGTAAATTGGTAGTTACTAAAAAATAATTATCGTTTGTGGCATTGGCAAGTTGCCCAATAATTTTTTTACTTCCTAAATCAACAAAAGTTACTAAGGCATTTAATGTGCTCGTAATAATTAAACGATTACTTTCTTCTACAAAAAAACATTTTGGGGCAAATAATTTTAAGTCATTTAAGTCAATAACCTCATCTCCCTTTTGATTAAACACTTTAAAATAATTCCCAAGCACATTATAAAGTGCAATGTACTTGCCATTTTGGCTGGTAACATGTGATGAAATTACTTCGGGTGTTTTTGCAATAACTTTATTAAATGTTTCCTTTCCTGTTTCGGTATCATATTCTGAGTACATTGTTTCTTTTTCAGTGGCACCTGTATAATCTTGTTTTAAATACCAAATGCCAATGGTATTTTGTTTTATTTTAAAATCGTATGGAAAATAAGAAACGGCATAATCGTTTACAATTTGTTTTTTAGTCATATCTATTTTTACAATAGCATACACATCCATCTCTATTTCGTTTCCGTTTATGGTTTGTTTCTTTTTTATTTGTGCCGATGTGTAAACAAATTTATTGTCGGGGCTAATAACAACCCTTGCGGTAGTAGCCCATACGTTGGTTTCATATTCTGTTTTTTTTGTTTTACGATTTACTATGGCATAACCTGTAGTTTGCGGTATAAATACCAGTTGTTTGGTAAAATTTATTATTTGCTCAGGATTACTTGCTGCATAAGAAAATTTACCTTCGTATTTTTCTTCGGCTAACGTTTTTAAATTTATAATGGTTAAAGTATTGTAATCGGAGTAATAAAATTCGCCATCAATAAAGCCCGAAAAAAAAGAGTACACATTTTTTTTAATTATTTTTGTGTACTTTTTTTTATGAAGATTATAAATAGATAAATTAAGTTGATTAAACGTTTTGCCTGAGTTTACTACTAATTCTGAATCGTTTAAAAATAATAGGCCATAAATAAACGAGGTATCACTACCCGAAATATCTTTAATTTGTACATGCTTTGTGAAACTTCTTAAATCCCAAATAAAACCACTGGTGCCTGAATTGGTAAACATCCATTGTTTGTTGGGGCTTACATCGGCAGCAGTAATTGCATTACCCATGCTTTGTTTTTCTGAAATTAATTTCATTGTCTTGGGTTCAAATACTTTTAAGGCTTTGTAAGGCGAGTAAGTATTGGCAATCATTCTTGTTCCATCGTTTGAAATACGAATATTTAACACTTGATTTTTAAATTGTTTTACTAATTTTTTAGTTTTTAAATCAATATATTTTAAGCCTTTATTAGTAGCATAAGCTACCAAATTAGTACCTGTTAAAAAATCAATATCATAAATATATTCATCACTATCAAAGTTTTGTTTATCGGGCGTACTAATAGCAGGGCGTTTATTTGTTTGGGTTTGCGTAGCTTTATCTAAAAAACTGTAATTATTTTTCATCATTTCTACTTCGTGCACTACTTTGCCTGTTTCTAAATTCAATATAAAATAGCTGGTAGATGTAAAACAAAGTGCTAACGAATCGCGTACTCTAATTTTAGTAAAAGGGCTAGGACTTTTTATCATTTCGGTTATGTTACTTAAATTACTGAGCTGTTGCTTGTATATAGCATTAACTGTTCCGCTTGTTTTAGCTAAAATTATTTCTTGTTTTTTTTTATAAAAACTACTGTTTAAAACATAATCTGTAAGCGGAAAAGCAAACGCGTTTAAAACTACTTTTTTTTCAATATCATATAACAAAGTAAACGAGCCAATGCCAACATATATTTTATTTTGCGTATCTGTAAAAAAACAACCGCTAATTGGCAAAGAGCCATAGTATATGCTATTGGGTAATCCTACAATTAAATTAGTAGTATTTGTTTTAAAAAAAAGTTCTATTTTTTGATTTTTAAACGTAAATATAAATAGCTCATTATTAATAGTAATTAAAATATAATTACCATCATTACTTATACTTAAATTTTTTGCGCCATAATTTAAATCGTACTCATCTACTACTTCAGCAGTTTCGGTATTGTAAATAGAAAGAGCATTATTACACACAGCAAAATGTTTTTGATTTGGAAAAAATTGAACAAAATCAAAGTAGCTATAACCATTTTCTTTAGGTATAATAAGTTTAATATCTTTTAATTGCGCCTCATTTTTAAACGCTAATAAAATAAGTAATACCAAAATTAATTTACTTTTCATTACTTTTTTTTATAATCGAAAATGCCAAACACAACCAGCCTGCCACAAATAAAATACCGCCAATTGGTGTAATGGGACCTAAAAGCCTTAATCCTTCTGCGCCAAATAAATTACGTGTGCACAAAATATATAATGAGCCACTAAACAAAATAATACCCCACAAAAATAAATTAAACGCCCATTTTAAATATTTTTGTGCGTAGGTTTGACTTAAAACAACAATGGCTAACATAGCCAATACATGATACATTTGGTATTTAACGCCAGTATCAAAACCGTTTACTTGATCGGGGGTAATTAAACCCGTTGCGATTTTGTTTTTTAACGTGTGTGCGCCCAAGGCACCAAAAGCAATACCAATTGCACCTAATATGCCTATTAATGGTAGTTTTTTTATCATTACCCGATAGTTAAAATTAATTTGATTTTTACGTGTACTAAATTACAATAATTTAATTCACAAAAAAGTAACAACGGTGCTTACTGTTAAATCTTAATCTATCTTTACCCTTTATTTAAAAAAAATGAGCGATACAAAAATTATTAAAAGTGCTTTAATTTCGGTATATTATAAAGATAATTTAGAGCCAATTATTAAAAAGTTACACGCATTAAATGTAAAATTATACAGCACTGGTGGCACTTTAGCATTTATTCAAAAATTAAATATTCCGGTTACGGCTGTTGAAGATATTACATCCTATCCCGAAATTTTTGGGGGGCGTGTAAAAACTCTTCATCCCGCTATTTTTGGGGGTATTTTAAATCGTAGAGATAACGAGAGTGATAAAAAGGAAAAAGCACAACATCATATCCCCGATATTGATTTAGTAATTGTTGATTTATATCCTTTTGAAGAAACAGTTGCCGCTAAAGCATCAGAACAAGATACTATTGAAAAAATTGACATTGGTGGAATTTCATTAATAAGGGCCGCTGCTAAAAATTTTAACGATGTTATTATTGTTTCGAGTAGAAATGATTATGCAGATGTATTACAGTTACTTGAAACAAAAAATGGTGCTTCAAATATTAACGACCGAAAACATTTTGCCGCTAAAGCCTTTGCTACATCAAGCCATTACGATACTGCTATTTTTAATTATTTTAATATAACCGAAGCTATTCCTCAGTTTAAACAAAGCATACAACAAAGCCAAGTATTGAGGTATGGAGAAAATCCACATCAAAAAGGTACATTTTACGGCAATTTAAACGAACTTTTTACCAAATTAAATGGCAAAGAATTATCGTACAATAATTTATTAGATGTAGATGCTGCCGTTAATTTAATGGGCGATTTTACAGAACCTACTTTTGCTATTTTAAAACATAATAATGCCTGTGGTGTGGCCTCGAGAAACACCATTTACCAAGCCTATGTTGATGCCTTGTTGGGCGATCCTGTAAGTGCATTTGGCGGAATATTAATTGGCAATAAAACGATTGATTTAGCTACTGCCACCGAAATAAATAAATTATTTTGCGAAGTTGTAATTGCCCCTGCTTATGATGAGGATGCCCTGCAACTTTTAAAATCAAAAGCTAATAGAATTATTTTAATTCAAAATAAGGTGCAGTTTAGTACTAACTCGTTTAGAACCTTATTAAATGGCGTTATTGAGCAAGATAAAGATTTAAAAACAGAAGTAGAAAGTGATTTAAAATCTGTAACCACAAAGCAACCAACTTCTACCGAAATTAAAGATTTATTATTTGCTAATAAATTGGTAAAGCATACCAAATCAAATACTATTGTGTTTGCAAAAAATGGGCAATTATTAGCCAGTGGTACTGGGCAAACCAGCCGTGTAGATGCTTTAAAACAAGCCATTGTAAAAGCGCAAAATTTTGGTTTTGATTTACAAGGCGCCGTAATGGCCAGCGATGCATTTTTTCCTTTTCCAGATTGTGTAGAAATTGCTAAAAATGTGGGTATAACTGCTGTTATTCAGCCTGGCGGCTCTATAAAAGATAAAGAAAGTATTGATTATTGTAATGCCAACGGGTTAAGCATGGTTATTACGGGCATTAGGCATTTTAAACATTAAATGTTTAACTAAACTTTCTGCTATGAAAGGTAGAGTTACCTCTTACTCTTCTGCGAGCACGTTCGCTATTTTGCTTTGCTAAAATACCTTCTTGGTATTTACGTCCTTTGGTTCTGTATCGTGTAAATAAATGGCGGGTTTCTCTCTTTTGTACTCTGCCCGAACGGGTAGGATGATAAACCCAAGCAGGTTTATCTTTTCTAAACAAACGTGCAAATATTCCTTTTCGCCCTGTGCTTCTCGAAAATTTATCTGCATTACCGCCACTGCGGTTACGTTTAAATAACGAACCTCTGCGTTGGTTTTTATGTTCGCGCTTACGCCCACCTGATTGTGCTAAATAAGTATTACTTATGCAAAAACTAAAAAGGAGGGTAATTATTAAAATTATTTTTTTCAAAACTATGTTACAATACTATAAAATTATTTTTAATAACTCAAATTATTAACTCATTTTAAATGCCATTTAACACAAAGATTTCAACAAAATACTTTTTAAAACGTGTATAACATAAAAAAATTAGTCTTTCCATAAATGTGGAAACAATAAAAATGATAAAGCAATTGTTAAACAATTTAAAGCCATTAATATGGCTAAAAAATTAAACCCAACACCCGCCCACTCAATACCATCTACTGCTTGTTTACTTAGTTTTATAATTACTAAAATTAAAGGCATTATTACCGGAAAACTTAATATACTCATTAAAGCAAAATTACCATTAGCTTTAGCAGCAATAGCACTCATTAAGGTTAATACACCTGCCAAACCTGTAGATGCAAGCGTTAAAATAATAAAAAACAAACTTAAATTTTCTACTTGGTTCGTTATAAAAAACGCATAAAAAAAGAAGGTAATAAAACTTAATAAAAACATAAACACCATGTTATAAATAATTTTACTAAAAATAAATTGCTGTGGTTTATAGTGTAAATAATTAAATAACGCCTGTCCACCCGTTTCTTTTAAAAAACTTTTACCACTAATAGTTACCGATGTAAATAAAGTAATTACCCAAAAAAGTGCATTCCAAGTGGGTTTATCTATATGTGTTTTAAAACACAAAGCGCTTACAAACACAGTGCCAATTACATATATTAAAACTCCACCCAAAGTGCTTTTTTGGCGAAACTCTAATAAAAACTCTTTTTTAATTAATTGTAATAGCATTATGCAAAAATATAATTTAAAATTGGCTTTATATAATTTACCCTTTTTACGGTATTTTAAACTTAAAAAATGGCTGTAATTTTATACTGTGTTTAACGAAACTATAAAAAAACCTTTGTTTTTTGAAAACAATTGCCCCTTAGCAGTTTTTGCAGATTGTTGTAAAAAGAAAAAAGACTGTTGCCGGAAATTTAAAAAAGGTGATAGATGCAAAAAATGTCCTGGCAGAAAGGATTAGGTTTATCTCCTTCTAAAATACTTAATATAAAGTACACCACAAAAAACTCCACTTTTTTTACTATATTTACAGTCCTTTATAGTTAAAAAAACAGAATGAAAAACATACGTAACTTTTGTATTATTGCCCATATCGATCATGGTAAAAGCACCCTGGCCGACCGCCTTTTAGAATTTACCAAAACCATCACCAGTCGCGAAATGGAAGCGCAGGTATTAGATGATATGGACCTAGAAAAAGAACGTGGTATTACCATTAAAAGCCACGCCATACAAATGGATTACATTTATAAGGGCGAAAAATTTGTATTAAATTTAATTGATACCCCTGGCCATGTTGATTTTAGTTATGAAGTTAGCCGTTCTATTGCCGCTTGCGAAGGTGCATTATTAATTGTAGATGCCGCACAAGGTATACAAGCTCAAACAATATCCAATTTATATTTAGCCCTAGAACACGATTTAACCATTATTCCCATTCTTAACAAAATGGATTTGCCAAGTGCAGAACCTGAAATGGTAACCGACCAAATTGTTGATTTAATTGGTTGCGAACGTAGTGACGTAATACCCGCCAGTGGCAAAACTGGCATGGGTATTGAAGAAATTTTAGCTGCCGTTATTGAGCGAATTAAAGCTCCCGTTGGCGACCCTAACGCCCCATTACAAGCCTTAATTTTTGACAGTGTGTTTAATAGTTTTAGAGGCATTATTGCGTATTACAAAATCATAAACGGCACCATAAAAAAAGGTGAAAAGGTGAAATTTTTTAATACTGGCTCGGTATATAATGCAGATGAAGTAGGTGTTTTAAAATTAAAACCGGAGGCTCGTGCATCAATGAGTACGGGTGATGTAGGCTATATTATTTCGGGTATTAAAGAAGCAAAAGAAGTAAAAGTAGGCGATACCATTACCCATTTTGACAGGCCTTGTGCCGAAGGAATTCATGGTTTTGAAGAAGTAAAACCCATGGTATTTGCAGGTATTTACCCTGTAGATACGGAGGATTTTGAAGAGTTGCGTTACAGTATGGAAAAACTGCAACTAAACGATGCATCTTTAACATGGGAACCTGAATCGTCGTTAGCCCTTGGTTTTGGCTTTAGATGTGGCTTTTTAGGCATGTTGCACATGGAAATTGTGCAGGAACGTTTAGAGCGTGAGTTTAACATGACCGTTATTACAACGGTACCAAACGTATCGTACATTGCCTACCAAACCAATGGCGAGGTTGTAACCGTTAATAACCCTAGTGATTTACCCGACCCAGGCCGTATTGATTACATTGAAGAACCTTACATTAAAGCCAATATTATTACCAAATCAGATTTTATTGGGCCTGTAATGAGCTTGTGTATTGAAAAACGCGGCACCATTGTTACTCAAAATTATTTAACAGCAGATAGAGTTGAATTAATTTTTGAAATGCCTTTAGGCGAAGTTGTATTTGATTTTTTCGACCGTTTAAAATCCATTAGCAAGGGCTATGCCTCCTTTGATTATAGCCCTATTGGTATGAAAGAGGCAGATTTAGTAAAATTAGATATTCTTTTAAAAGGCGAGCCCGTAGATGCGTTATCCTGTTTAATTCACCGCAGTAATTCGTATCAATTTGGTAAAAAAATATGCGAAAAATTAAAAGAATTAATTCCAAAACAACAATTTGAAATTCCTATACAGGCCGCTATTGGTGCAAAAATAATTAGTCGCGAAACCATTAGTGCCATGCGTAAAGATGTAACCGCCAAATGTTATGGTGGCGATATTAGTCGTAAACGTAAATTATTAGAAAAACAAAAAGAAGGTAAAAAACGTATGAAACAAGTAGGGAATGTTGAAATACCACAAAGTGCATTTATGGCGGTATTAAAGTTAAACGATTAACGATTTTGTGTCAGGCTGAGCGTAATCGAAGCCTGTGAATAAAAATTAAATATTGATTTTACCCTTCGACTAAGTTTAGGGTAACAGCTGCTGAGAGAGTTAAAGTATAACATAAAGAAATTATTTTGGATAAATTAAGTAAACTACTATTAGCCTTAAAACGTTTGGTAAAACAGCCATCGCTTCTTAATTTAATTATTGACGACCCCATTGCTAATAAGCAGGAAGTGATTAAAAAATATAATTTACCAACAGGGTTTAACGAAATTAATTTTAGTGATGTAACCAAAAATGAATCGTTAACGTTACCCTTATTTGCTTTTGGTGGTGGCGGTTCTATGCCCACCGATTTATTAGTATTACAATCGCTTGCAAAAAACATTCCTAATTGTACTTATTTTGAAATTGGCACTTGGCGTGGCGAAAGCGCTTATAACGTTTCGCAGGTTGCCCAAAAAGTATTTACTCTAAATTTAAGTAAGGAAGAACTGTTGCAATTAAACGAAACACCAGATTATATTCATCAAATTGCTCAATTTTCAAAAGACATAAAAAATATTCAACATTTAAAAGGTAATTCTTTTACGTTTGATTTTAGTTCTTATCACAAAACAATTGATTTAGTGTTTGTAGATGGCGACCACCGCTACCCAGCCGTTGTTAACGATACAAAAAAAGCATTTGACTTAGTAAAAAACAAAAACAGTATTATTGTTTGGCACGATTATGCAGCCTCGCCAAATGAATTGCGTTACGAAGTAATGCTTGGCATTTTAGATGGTGCGCCAACTTGGGCACATCAACATATTTATAAAGTTAGTAATACCCTGTGTGCCATTTATTACCCTTTTAAAATTGAAAATAAGCCCTTTAATTATCCTGGTGAAGTAACCAAAACATTTACAGTTACCATTAGTTAATGCAACTCAATTTTAAAAATATAAATTTTATTAAAAGAAGCATTAATTGGGTGCATGAAAAAACAAACGAAAAACAATTTTTAATTTTTGCAAGTATTTTAGTGGGGGTAAGCGCTGGGCTTGCAGCCGTTGCACTAAAATTATTTGTGTATTTTATTAAACATTATTTGGTTGAAGATTATTTTTTAAACTTAAATTTTAAATATTTGTATCTTATACTTCCGTTAATTGGTATAGGTTTAACTGTTTTAATCATTAAATACTTTTTTAAAAATCAAATAAATAGGGGCAATACATTTATACTTTTTGCAATTGCTAAAAAAAGTAGTTTTTTGCCCTTTCATCAAATGTATTCTCATATTATTACAAGTGGTTTAACAGTAGGCTTTGGTGGTTCGGCAGGTTTAGAGTCGCCAATTGTAAGCACTGGGTCGGCCATTGGCTCTAATTTTGCTAAAACATATAAACTAAGTTATAAAGATAGAACCTTGTTACTAGCCGCAGGGGCTGCGGGTGGTATTGCAGGTGCTTTTAACGCGCCTATTGCAGGTGTGCTTTTTGCATTAGAAGTTATTTTAGTAGATATTAGTATTAGCGCTTTTATCCCATTATTAATAGCAGCGGCATCGGGTGCACTTATATCAAAAATTATTTTACACGAAACCGATTTATTGTTTTTTAAATTAAAACAACCCTTTGATTATAATAATGTACCCTTTTACATTATTTTAGGCTTATTGGCAGGGTTTACATCTTTATATTACGTAAATGTATTTGATAAAATAGAAACTAAATTTAGCAACTTAAAATCTAGTTTTGTAAAATGGATGATTGGCGGCATTTCGCTCGCCCTAATGGTAGCCTTATTTCCATCGCTTTTTGGTGAAGGTTACGAAAGTATAAAAGCACTTTCGGAATTTAGAGTAAACGATTTATATAAAAATAGTTTATTAAATGGTTTAATAAACAACAACTGGTTTTTTTTAATTTTTATATTTATTACTATGTTATTAAAAAGTGTAGCGGCAGCCATAACACTTGGTAGTGGTGGTAATGGTGGTAATTTTGCGCCAGCACTATTTGTTGGCGCCTATTTAGGCTTTGTTTTTTCAATGCTGTTAGGCTTATTGGGTTTTGAAAATATACACATTAGTAACTTTACAATTGTGGCAATGGCGGGTATATTAAGTGGTGTGTTTCATGCGCCATTAACAGGTATATTTTTAATTGCCGAAATTACGGGTGGATACGAATTAATTATTCCACTAATGATTGTATCTTCTATTAGTTATGTTATTGTAAAATATTATCATCCACACTCGTTAGATATAAAGCGCTTAAAACAAAAAGGCGCCGTGGTTTCAGATAACAGAGATACCAGCATTTTAAGTAAAATTAATATTGCCTCGCTTATTGAAACTGATTTTGCAACCATTCATTTTAAATCTACGCTTCGCGATATTGTTGAATCTATAAAACACTCTAAACGAAATGTTTTTCCGGTGGTAAAAAACAACAATAAGCTTTTAGGCATTATATATTTAAATAATATTCGCGAAGAAATGTTTAACCCCGAACTTTATGATAAAGTAACTGCCAAAGAAGTAATGCGTAAACCCAGTATGGTAATACATAGTAATGAAGATATTTTTTCGATTATGAATAAGTTTGAAGAATCGGGTCATTGGAATTTACCAGTTGTAGATAACGGAATTTACATTGGATTTTTATCTAAATCGAGTATTTTAGATAATTATAGGCACGAGTTGCTAGAGACAATTTAACTATAGTTTTATTTTTGCATTAAAAAAAAACGCACATACGTTAACAATAAAGCAATTAAAGGCTAGCCCCATCATAGGCCCATTTAATATATACAGCACCCCAGGTAAAGCCACCGCCAAAGCCAGAGAGAATTAGGGTATCGCCTTTTTTTAATTGTTTTTCGTAATCCCACAATAATAAAGGGATGGTACCCGATGTGGTGTTGCCATAACGTTCAATGTTCATCATTACTTTTTCGGCACCCAAACCCATGCGACTTGCCGTAGCATCAATAATACGTTTATTGGCTTGGTGAGCGGCTAACCACGTAACATCTTTAGCAGTAAGGTTATTACGCTCCATTATTTTTGCACTTACTTCGGCCATATTATAAACAGCATGTTTAAATACCGATTGCCCCTCTTGGTAAACATAATGCATTTTATTAGTAACGGTATCCATACTTGCAGGGTTTAAAGAGCCGCCTGCTTTCATATGTAAATGGGTTACCCCATTGCCATCGGCATGTAAAATAAAATCTTTAATACCTACATCTTCAGTAGTGGGCTCTAACAATACAGCGCCACAGCCATCACCAAAAATAACGCAGGTCGTTCTATCGCTATAATCAATAATACGGCTCATCATATCGGCACCTACAATTACTACTTTTTTGTAACGCCCAGTTTCTATAAACTGTGAGCCAGTTGCTAAGGAGTATATAAAGCCACTACAAGCAGCAGATAAATCAAAACCCCATGCATTGGTAGCGCCTATTTTTGCACAAATTAAGTTAGAGGTTGATGGAAAAACCATATCGGGCGTAACGGTGCCACAAATAAGTAAGTCAATTTCGGAAGCAGTAATACCGCGTTTTTTAAGTAATAAATTAACGGCTTCTACCGCCATATCCGAAGTTGCTTTTTTAGGATCGTTTTCAATATGCCTTTGTTTAATACCAGTACGTGAGGTTATCCACTCATCAGTCGTATCAATCATTTTTTCTAAATCAAAATTAGTAACAATGTTGTTGGGTAAATACCCAGCTAAGGCGGTTATTGCGGCTTTAATCATTTTTAATTATTGAAAAAGGTGTTTAATTTTTTCGTCGAGTTTAGCGTTGGCTATATCTTGTGCTAACAGCAACATGTTTTTAAAAGCTAATGGGCTAGAGATGCCATGCCCAATTATTACATTACCATTTACGCCTAATACAGGTGTGCCACCGTATACTTCGTAATTAAATTTATCAAAATAATCATCACTACGATTACGTTTTTTTAATAATGTATAAATGGCTTCGGCCGATTTTAAAACCACATTACCTACAAAGCCTTCGCATACAATCACATCGGCAGTATCGTTAAATACATCTCGCCCCTCTACATTACCAATAAAATTAAAGTCTTTGCTATCTTTCATTAAGCTATGTGTGGCTTGGCTTACAAGATTACCTTTTTCGGCCTCTTCGCCTATGTTTAATAAACCTACTTTTGGGTTTGCAATTTTAAACACTTCTTTAGCGTAAATAGAACCTAAAATACCAAATTGATATAACACATCGGGCTTGCAATCGGCATTAGTGCCCACATCTAAAATTAACCCAAAACCACCATTTTCTTTTGGTATAACCCCAGTAATGCAGGGGCGAATAACGCCTGGTATTGTTTTAACGGTAAACATACTGCCCACTAGCATAGCGCCTGTATTACCAGAGCTTGCAAAGGCATTTATAACACCTTCTTTTAATAATTTAAAGCCTAAAAATATGCTACTGTTTGGTTTTTGCGAAAATGCTTTGGTGGGATGTTCACCCATTTCAATATTTTCGATAGTATGAATGTATTCAAAGTTCGAATCATTAATGTTTTTATCGGCAAAATATTTTTTTGCGTAATCCGAATCGCCAATTAAAACCAATGTAACACCTTCGCCAAGCTCGTTAGCGGCTAAAATAGCACCTTCTAAGCAATTGTTAGGGGCAAAATCTCCACCTAAAATATCAAATCCAATTTTCATTATGCCTAATTATATTTAAAAAATTAATTACTAAAAGTTATGTAAAGTAAACTACAATTATAACATTTTAAACGGTTAAAAACAGTATTTTGTTGTTTGATTTATTAACCAATTAAAAATTATATTTGCAAAAGTATAACCTATGTT
>JANYEQ010000069.1 GCA_025363015.1 Bacteroidota bacterium | reverse complement strand
CCTTCGACAGGCTCAGGGGCCAACGTAGTTATTTTAAAATGGAATGGTACGTATAATAATAACCCTTTACCAAGCGGCACTTATTTTTATATAGTAGAAAGCATAAACAATAAAGGCGAGCAAAAAAATTACAAACAGTTTGTAGAGTTGGTGAGGTAGATAGTTTTTATGGATGTTATCGGCATTATAAAATTTAGTGTAGAAAAAAAGGAGTTTAAAAAGCGAAGGCTTGTGCGAAAACGATTTTTGCCTCTCGCGTAGCGCTTAAATCGTTGGCTTTAAACTCCGTATTTTTCTGCTAAATTTTATTAAGCCTTGATTTTTTGTTACTTTTTCATCTAAGGAAAAAGTAAGCGAAATTTATTAAAAATAAATTGTAAATTAGATTTATGAATACAACAAATACACAAACGCAGGTTTACAAAACCTGCGTAGCGGATTATTGATAGTGGACAAAATGGTGGGGGGTAGTAATACGTGGGTAAATACTTTTTATATAGATGGTTTACACCCACTAAATGCGTATTGGTTGCGTGTGGTTTTTATGGCAAAAGATGCTAGTAATATTAATAACCCTGATAACCCATCGATTGATTTAGAAATTAGAAAAAACCTGTAAATGAAAAACCTATTATGTTTATTTTTTATAATTTTTGGGCAAGCACTGCTTGCCCAAAAATTTAATGACTTTTATATAGAGCCTACACTTACTACAAAATTAACAACCAATAGAGCTGCCAATTTGCCTGAGCCCTTAGTAGGGCAATATTTTAAGGTAACCGCCAAGCAAAATATTTATGACGCAAATGTTTTTATTGGCTTAGGTTTAAATTTGGGCTATTGTTTTAAAAATAACGATAAGTTACAATTTGGTTTTAATGGCGATGAGGTAATACAAGGTTTTGAGGCTGTAGGAAAATCTGTAGTTACATTTACACCTGATGTATTATACGGAAATACAAAATATAAAGGGCATGGAGGAACCGCCTGTACTAGTTTTAATTTAGTGTATAAGCGTTCGGTTTTAAACATAAAATCAAACTGGTTTAACCAAGGTAGGTTTGTAAGAGTACATTTTAATTTTGGTATATCTTATTTATATAAGCATAATAATGGGTTAGAAAGTTTTACAGGCATAGATGGAATTACGTTTACAGCGCCAGATAGTAGTAGAATATCTATAACATCCGAACAATGGAATTTTCCACAATCATTTAAGCGTTCGTTTAAAGGAATACTGGGTTTAGACTTTACATTTGGAAAAAATGATAGGGAGAGATTTAGCCTTAATGTATCGTTTATTACCAATAAAGGGGGTGATTTAGGTGCAAAATTTGGCTATACTGATATAGAAGTAGAGGTAACGAAAAATAATAAAACTCAAAAGTATGGGCAATTTATATATGGTAGTGGTAATGGTATATATTTTACATTAAGCAAACGCCTTTACCCAATAAGGTGGCGTAATGAGAGGATAGCAAGAAGAATGGAAAAATTAAAGAGTTAAAAAATAATTAATTGAATAAAATTGTTTTATGTACAATGTGTACTTAGGTGCAAAATACTAACAACAGTTTATAACCTTATTTACTTTTAGCGCTTAAATACAACTCGTTTACTTTTGCCCAGTTAATTACGTTAAAAAAAGCAGCCATATAATCGGGGCGGCGGTTTTGGTAATGTAAATAATAAGCATGTTCCCACACATCCATTCCTAAAATAGGGGTGCCTTTGCAATCGGCAATATCCATTAAAGGGTTGTCTTGGTTGGGGGTGCTGCATACACCTAATTTACCATCGGCTTTTACACACAACCATGCCCAGCCGCTACCAAAGCGGGTTGCACCTGCTGCTGCAAAATCTGTTTTAAATTTTTCAAAGCCACCTAAATCTGTTTCAATAGCTTTAGCTACTTCGTTTGATGGTACACCACCAGCGTTTGGCGCCATTATTTGCCAAAACAACGAGTGGTTAAAATGCCCGCCACCATTGTTACGCACTGGCATTGGGTATTTCGAAATGTTTTTACAAATTTCTTCAATGCTTAAGTTTTCGCCGTCGGTGCCCGCTAAAGCGTTGTTTAAGTTAGTTACATAAGCTTGGTGATGCTTACCATGGTGTATTTCCATTGTTTTTGCATCAATATGAGGCTCTAAAGCGTTAAGAGCGTAGTTTAATTTTGGTAATTCAAATGCCATCGTGTGAGTTTTAAATTGTTAAAATGCAAATTTAGCAGTTTTTTGTTAGCTTTACGTTACAAAAACAAATTATGGAAATTTTTTTAGGTTGTGTTATAATACTGCTAATTATTATTTTTTTCTCATCGCTTTCGGGTAAAATTAAAAAGTTAGATGCTAACTTTAATACTCTGGTTAAAATACTACGCGATGCCGAAGACAAAAGAATTAAAGAACAGCAACTAAAAAAAGAAGAACCATTTATAGTTACACCTATTGTTAAAGAAAAACCTATTGCCGAGTCAAAAATTACGCCACCTATTATTACACCACCACCAATTGTTGAACAGCCAATTATTAACATAGAAAAGCCAATAGAAAAGATTAATGTTGAAGAAAAAGTGGCAAAACAACAGCCTGTTTTTAATGCTACTATACCACCAGTAAAGCATAATATAATCCCTCAAAAGACGTGGTGGGATAATTTTAAAGACAACAACCCCGATTTAGAAAAATTTGTTGGCGAAAACTTAATACCAAAAATTGGTATAGCTATTTTAGTAATAGGTATTGGCTTTTTTGTAAAATATGCTATTGATCAAAATTGGATAAACGAAACCGCCCGTGCGGGTATTGGTATTTTAGCAGGAGCTATACTGTTGGGTGTAGCCCATAAAATGCGCAGTAATTTTAAAGCCTTTAGTTCTATTTTAGTAGCTGGGGCCATATCTACCTTTTATTTTACTATTGCTATTGCTTTTCACGAATACCATTTGTTTTCGCAAACGGTGGCCTTTGCTATTATGGTTGTAATTACGGCGTTTAGTGTTTTTGTTTCGTGGCAGTATAATAGGTTAGAGTTGGCAGTACTCTCTTTAATTGGTGCATTTGCTACGCCCCTAATGCTATCAACAGGAGAGGGTAATTACAAAATTTTATTTACCTATATTTTAATAGTGAATGTGGGTATGTTAATGGTTAGTCACATTCGCCAATGGAAATTGGTAAGTGTATTAGCCTTTATTTTTACACAATTGTTTTATGCAATTTGGTTTGTGTCGGTATTTGCGTTTAAAGAAAACCCACCGCTTAAAGGCGCTTTTGCGTTTGCTACTTCCTTTTACGTTTTGTATTTAAGTTACACTTTATTACATCATTTAAAATTTAAAACCTTATTTAAAGGGATAGATTACACTATACTTTTAAGTAATTCGTTTATTTATTTTGGCTTTGGTATTAATATTTTTAGCCATTACACCAGCATTTACAACAATACTTTAAAAGGGGTATTTGCAACTGTTTTAGCGCTTATTAATTTGGTATTAGCCATTATTATTAAAAGGCGCCAACCAACCGATTTAAGGGTGATGTATATTTTTATTGGCTTAACGCTTACGTTTGTAACGTTAATTGCCCCAATACAATTAAAAGGTAATTATATTACATTATTTTGGGCAGTAGAATCGACTTTACTTATTTGGTTAAGTATAAAATCAAAACTAAAAGGCTTTTATTTTTCGGCCTATTTACTACAATTTTTAGCCACCTTTAGTTTAATTATAGATTGGGTAAATGTGTATTCAAATTACAACCACCCCGCTTTATTAAGCAACAAAGCCTTTATAACTGGGGTGTTTACCGTTGCCGCCTTTGTATTTAATTATTTTCAATTACGTAAATCAAATACAGTAATAGAAACTAAGTTTTTAAAAATTTCGTACAAACTATTTAGCCAAACAGCATTAATTTTAGCGCTTGTTTTACTTTATGGTGTGTTGTTAATTGAAGGTTGGTATCAAGCATTTGAACATATTTATTTTTCGGAATCAGCAGCTTACATTCCATTAACCATACACTTATTATATACAGGGGCGCTTATTTTAATTTCTGTAAAAACTAATAAAAGTATAATTACATCGTTTATTATGTATGTTTTTAACGCCTTATTATTTATGTTTTTAGCAAATATTTTAGCCAAAGAAGAGCTTAAATTAGATGTAAATTTTAATGAAGATGAAAGGTGTTACATTGCTTATCTTCTGCATTTTATTAACCTAGTGGCTATGCTATTAATAGCCTTTAAAATACACAGTTGCAGTTTAGTTAATAAAAATTACTTTTTATCTAAAAATAATTTTGTGCATTGGCTAACATTAACGTTAACTGTTATTTTTATATCCATAGAATGTAATTTAAATTGGCTATTTATTGTTTTACAAAACACTGCTCAATTAGTAGATAACTATACTTTTTATGATGTAACGATAGAACATGCTACAAAGGTTGGACTTCCAATAACATGGGTATTATTAGCCTTTAGTTTTTTAGCTTATGGTATAAAAAAACATTTAAAAACATTTAGGGTAGGCGCCTTATTATTATTAGCCATTTTGTTATTAAAACTATTTACCTACGATATAAACGATGTGCCAAAAGTGGGTAAAATAATTGCATTTTTAATTTTAGGTGTGGTATTGTTAATCATGTCGTTTATGTACCAAAAAATTAAAACAATTATTTTAGATAATACGAATGAAGACACTAAAATTAAGAATAACGATGACACTAAACTTTAAAATTAAATTAATAGTATTTGTTTGCTGTTTAATATACGTAGGTAAAGCACAAACCAATTTTAAATATAAAAGTAATACGTTTAATGTGACGCAAACTAACTTTTATAGAATATTAATTGATAATAACATTCGCTCAAAATGTAAAAATGATTTTAGTGATTTACGTATTTTAGATTCTGTTAATAACGAAATACCTTATTTTATATACGAGCCCAGTGCCATTAGTTTTAATGAGCAATTTGTGAATTTAGAATTTACCGAAGGAAAAAGAGTGGCAAATAAGTTTTCGGAAATAATTATAGAAAACAAAACAGCCGATACTTTAAATTATTTATTATTAGATGTACTAAACACTACCAACTCTAAAATGTATAGTATTAGTGGCAGTAACGATTCAAAAAAATGGATTAGCGTGAGCGATTACCAATACATGAGCGATATTGTTTCAACAAACAATTTAAGTGTTTTAAAAGAAATATATTTCCCTAGCCTAAACTATAAATTTATTCGCTTAATGTTTAACGATTCTATTTCGGGTGCTATACAAATTAATAAAATTGGTATTATTAAAAATAAAATAATTTATCAAACGTATTCTAACCTTAGTAGTAAATTAATTAAAAACCCTTCAAATATTAATAAGAAGGTAAGTTCGCTTATTTTAACTTTCCCTATTAAAAGCGATGTAGATAATTTAAAATTTAATATTATAACGGCTGATTTTTATCAACGCGAAGTGAGTATTTATAAATCTACATTAACGAATTATCACAAAAAAACAATTTATAAAAAGGAATTAATATCAAAAACAACGCTATCGAGCAATTACCAAAACCTAATAGCTATATACAAAACAAAACTCGATACACTATTTATTGACATAGAAAATAACGATAATGCTGCTTTAACTATTGATAGTATTACAGGTTTACAAAAAGATGTTTGGGCTATTTGTAAGCTAGTAAATACTAAAAAGGTGACCTTATATTTTGGTAATGATGCTATCACTTCTCCTAATTACGATTTAGTATATTTTAAAAATAAAATAAATAAAAACTTAACTCAATTAAAAACTACTTCAATTGAAGAACTAAAAACGAATACAAGCACCGTTATTGTTAAACAAAAATGGTATCAACACAAAGCTGTAATTTGGATTAGTATTATAACTGCAGGTATTTTAATTGCCTTATTTAGTGTTTCGTTATTGAAAGATAATAAGCAATAACATGTATTACTTACTTTTGAGCCGTTTTATAAAAGTAAAATGCTACAAACGAAAATATAATGTTGGGTGTCCAGATAGCTAACATTGGCGGAGCCGATGTTGTGGTAGCAATAGTTTTAAAAACATATAAAAACATAATATAAATACAACTTAGCAATAAACCCAAAGCAATTTGTAAACCTACTCCACCTCGAACTTTACGTGAGGATACACATACTGCAATAATAGTTAATATAAAGGTGGCAAAGGGAAAAGCGGTGCGCTTATATTGTTCCACCTCAAAAAACTCAATCATATTTGATCCTTTAATTTTTTCGCGCACAATATATTCTCTCAATTCAAAATAATTCATCGCCTCAATTTTACTTTCGTAACGCCACATATCATTAGGTGTAAAAGGTATTTTTAGTTTTTTAGTGGGGTAAAACTTATTTACTTGTTTAAATATTGGTTTTTGGTTTTTTAATGTGTCTAGTCTATCTTGCTCTGTAATTTTACGTTCGTAAACGTTCGTTAATAGCCATTCAGCGGTTATACTATCCCAACGCATATTATCGGCGGTTAAAAAATAAGTTTGTTTGTTATTTACAACATCTTCAATACTTGGCTTGTAGCCCGTATTTAATCTATTGTCATAGCTTTCTATATATAGCATACGGTTAGCGCCAATTTTTTTATGAATATTGTGTTCCTCACTACTGTATCCATTATTTATCCATTTATCTTCAAAACCAATTTTTGTTTTAAAAACTTTAGGTAAAATAAAATGATTAATAACGAGTGATGAAAACCCAATAATAAAAGCCCCCATTAAATAAGGGCGCATAATCCTTCTAAAACTTGTTCCACTGCTTAAAATAGCAATAAACTCAGACTGATGCGCCATTTTAGAGGTGAAAAAAATAACCGCAATAAATGTAAAAAGTGGGCTAAAATAATTCCCAAAATAGGGGATAAACATTAAATAATAATCAAATATTATTTCGTTAATGGGGATATTTTTTTGCGTGAATGTTGCTAATTTATCTTTAATATCAAACACAATAAAAATTAGCAATATTAGGGTAATAGAAAAAACAAAAGTTTTTAAAAACTTACTTAAAATATATCTATCTAATTTTTTTAAAAACAATTTGATTATATCAATATAAAATTAAAGGCGTTGCGCTAGCTGAATGACCATCTTATTTTTCCACTCCATAAATATCCCATCTATTATTTTTTGGCGGGCTTGGTTTACTAACCATAAATAAAATGCTAAATTATGTATACTTGCAATTTGAGCGGCTAGCAACTCGTTACACACTAATAAATGACGTAAATAGGCTTTACTATATTCTTTATCAACAAATGCGGTTCCATTTTCATCTAAAACACTAAAATCATTTTTCCATTTTTCGTTTCTAATATTTATTATGCCTTGGCTTGTAAATAATAAACCGTGCCTTGCATTACGTGTTGGCATTACGCAATCAAACATATCTACACCCAAAGCAATGCACTCTAAAATGTTTACTGGCGTGCCTACGCCCATTAAATACCGTGGTTTATCTTTTGGTAAAATATCATTTACTACTTCAGTCATTGCATACATTTCCTCAGCAGGTTCGCCCACACTTAAACCGCCTATAGCATTGCCTAAACAATTTTTACTAGCAATAAATTCTGCACTTTGTATACGTAAATCTTTATACACACTGCCTTGTACTATTGGAAACAAAGCTTGTTGGTAACCATACTTTGGTTCAGTTTCGTTAAAGCGTTTAATACATCTATCTAACCAACGATGCGTTAAACCTAGACTATTTTTTGCGTAATTGTAATCGCAAGGGTAGGGCGTGCATTCATCAAAAGCCATCATAATATCAGCACCAATAATACGCTGGGTATCCATCACACTTTCTGGAGTAAACAAATGCTTACTCCCATCAATATGGCTTTTAAAGGTAGCGCCCTCTTCGGTTAACTTACGAGAGTTTGCTAACGAAAACACCTGGTAACCGCCACTATCGGTTAATATTGGTTTTTGCCACCCATTAAATTTATGTAAGCCGCCTGCTTGCTCTAATACATCTAATCCTGGTCGTAAATATAAATGATAGGTATTCCCTAAAATAATTTGCGCTTTAATATCGTTTGTTAATTCGCGTTGATGAACACCTTTAACAGTGCCTGCAGTGCCAACAGGCATAAAAATAGGGGTTTGTATGGTGCCGTGGTCGGTTTCTAATTCACCCACTCGGGCTTTAGATTGTGTATCGGTATGTAATAATGTAAATTTCAAAACGGTGTAAAAATAAACATAATTGCTTACTAAAATTAGTTAATAAATGCTTAATCAAATAGTTAAACGTAATTTTATTCGGAAAACTCCCATGCACTTCTGTAATAATTATTTTTTTCGCAATAATCAATAAACGATTTATAAAATGGATGGTTACCAATTGTAGCGCTATCACCAATAATTACTAACTTTTTTTTAGCTCTGGTAATGGCTACATTCATCCTTCTAATATCACTTAAAAAACCAATTTGTTGTTCGGTATTACTACGTACTAAACTTATGTAAATAATATCGCACTCTTCACCTTGAAAACCATCAATGGTTTTAATTCTAAATTCTGAAATTTTTTCAGAGGGAAACTCATGCTCTGTTCTGTTTTCTTTTAACCAATTTACTTGCTCTTTGTAGGGCGAAATTACACCAATATCAATAGCCGTAGTATAATTTAATTGGGTGTACCAATTTAATAATTGGGTTAAATGCTTAAATACTAAATTACCCTCGCCAGTATTATAACTACTCAGGGTTTCCGGGTTTTGCGCCTCATCAAAACTACAGCCTGCGGTATCAATAAATTCAATAGGCTTATTAAAAAACGATTCATCGTCCACATCCGCTAAAACGCTATCTTTTACAGTATCGTCGGCTTGCAATTCGTTATTATAAAAGTAGGAATTACTAAACGTCATAATGGGCGAATTCATTCGGTACTGCTTATTTAAAAGGCTTACAGCATTTTCAAATTTTATGCAGCGGTCTAAAAGCGTTTCGCCCAAGCCTTCTTTTTGTGCTTGTAAATTTTTTACTACAGGTGGTAATTGAAAATGGTCGCCGCTTAAAACCAAACGTTTACATTTTAAAAGCGGAATCCAAACCATTGGTTCGAGTGCCTGCGAGGCTTCATCAAAAAATAAGGTATTAAATCTTTTTTTATTTAACGCGCGATTAGTGGATGCAACTGGCGTGCAACAAATGACTTGTACGTTGTTAAATAAATCGTCAATAATATAATCTTCTAATAACCGTGCTTCTCGCAAACAATTTTTTGCTTCTGTATAGAAGGCGGTACGTTGTTGGGCATCTTCTTTACCAAACACACGCTTGTATTTACCAGCCATTTTAAAATACTCTTCGGCATTTTTTCGAAGATTTTTTATTTCGTGAAAATTTTTGTGTTGTTGTAATTGCCCATCAACAGAAGATTTAATTAAGTCCTCAGAAATACGTGCGGGATGCCCCAAACGTAAAACGGTTATACCTAATTCTAATAATTTTTCGGTTAATAAATCTACTGCTGTATTAGTTGGTGCGCATACTAAAACCTGGCTTTCGGCTTGCAAACAAATACGAATAGCATTTACCAACGTAGTAGTTTTACCTGTACCTGGTGGCCCATGAATAACAGATACCTCGTTAGCGGCTAATGTTTTTCGGATAGCACGATTTTGAGAAAGGTTGAGTTGAGGAACAATTATTGTTTCGTCAATTTTATTAAATGTAAATGCTGCATTCCCTTCTAAAATTTCTCTTAATTCCGCTACTCTATTGTTGTCGGCTTTTATAACTTCATCTAACGCTTTTTGCATTTCGTTATAGCTATTATCGTCAAACTGAATATTAATACCAAGTTTGCCTTCATAACACCAATCGGGCAACTCATCGCTATGTATTAAAATTTTTAATTTATTTTTTTGCGACGCTTTTATGGTACCATTAATTTCAAAGGTTTGATTATTGTTTTGGTTTGAGAATAAAGTAATGTTTTTTCCACTACCAAATTGGTGAGCAAAATCAATGTGGGTTGTTCGCTCCACTTCTAATTGTAATAAATCGGCATAGCCTAATTCTTCGCTATTAATTTTTATAGGATACCAAGTCACACCATTTTTACGACGGTTTTCAATGCTCGCTTTTAAAAATTGTTCTTTGTATTGGTAATAATCTTCCTCACGTTCAATTATCAGTAATTGTTTTAATTTTTTAAGACGAAGGATGGCTGAAGTATCTGACATTAATTTATTTTATTTTCTTTCATCTTCAATTCTGCTCTTAATTGCCTACCCGTTTTGGTACTGCCATCATGGCTCCAGCCTGGCGGACCAAAAACATAACCCAACTTTTGAAGCGGCGAACATTTCTTTTTTAAATCTTTTATAATACTTTTCCATTCGTGAAAAACGAGTGTTACAGGGTTGTAAGTATTTATGTTTGTTGTTAAACCATATTTAACTGGGTCGCTCTCTTCTTCTTTTTGAAAGGTACCAAACAACTTATCCCACACAATTAAAAGCATCCCCATGTTTTTATCCAAGTATCTAACATTACTGCCATGGTGCACACGATGGTGCGAGGGGGTTACAATAATATACTCTAAAAAACCTAATTTATTAACGGCTTGAGTATGCACTAAAATTCCAAATATTTGAGTGGCGCTGTAGGCAAACATAATATCAATACCCTTAAATCCTATAAATGATAAAGGAATAAAATAAATAAAACGGTATAAAGGTTGAAAAACAGAAGACCGAAAACCTACTGTTAAATTAAATTCCTCACTACTATGATGCGTCACATGCACCGCCCAAAAAAAACGGCAGTAATGGTCAATACGATGTAACCAATAGTACATAAAATCTTCACACAACACTAATATACTCCAATAAATTATGGTGTTAAACGATAAATCGATAAATTTAAATTTAAAAAAATAATTTAAAATAACTAAACAGAAGCCACGTACCAAAATATCTAAACCCATATTTAAAGCCGTTAAGTAAATATTGCTTAACAAGCCTTTAGAGGAGTACAAGCCTTTTTGTTTGAAATATGAATAAAAAAACTCAAAGCCAATTACAAGTGCGTAAATGGGTACGGAGATAAGTACAAGTAAAGATTCTCTAAATTCGTTCATTACAAAAACTCAAAGTTAAACTAAAGACATAATATATAAAAACAAATTACTTTATTTTTATATAGTATTTTTACATCATTAAATGAGTAAATTTTTAATAGTTGGATTGGGAAATATTGGCGATGAGTATACCGAAACGCGCCATAATATTGGCTTTAAGATAGTTGATTGTTTAGCAAACGAACATGGTATTAAATTTACCTCAGGCCGTTTGGCTGATGTAGCTGAATTAAAGCACAAAGGCAAAACCTTAATTTTAATAAAACCTACTACGTATATGAATTTAAGCGGTAAGGCTGTAAATTATTGGCAACAAACCGAAAAAATTGATATTGAAAATACCTTGGTTTTAGTAGATGAATTAGCCTTGCCTTTTGGTAAAATTAGAATAGGGCCAAAAGGAAGTGATGGCGGACACAATGGCTTAAAAAGTATTCAAGAAACATTAACTACAACTAATTATCCGAGGTTACGCTTTGGGATTAGTAACGAGTTTAACAAAGGCGCGCAAGTAAATTATGTATTGGGTAAATGGAACGAAGAAGAGCTAAAAACACTAAACCAACGTATTAAAATTTGTACCGATGCCATTAAAGCCTTTAGTTTTATTGGCTTGCAGCGCTGTATGAATGAGTTTAATAATAAATAAACTAAACTTCCGATAACAACAAAGTATCTTTTTTGCTAATTCCTTTTTCGGTGCGCTGTATAGTAATACACTCAACGTTGGGGTCGTGTTCAAAAAATAAAGTCCAATTATTATCTATGGCTTTATTTAAAATAGTTTGCTTTTCTGTTAAAGTTTGTAGTGGGCGCATATCGTAAGCCATTACATAAGGTAGTGGTAAATGTGCGGCACTTGGTATTAAATCGGCCATATATGCAATGGTTGTATTTTTATAGTGTATTAATGGTAACATCATTGCTTCGGTATGCCCATTTACTTCTATAAAATTTACACCTTTAATTAATTCCGTAGTTTCATCAATAAATTTTAACTGACCACTTTCTTGTATTGGTAAAATGTTTTCTTTTAAAAAGCTAGCTTTCTCCCTAACATTAGGGGTTAAAGCCCAATTCCAATGCTTTTGGTTGCTGTAATAAGTAGCATTTTTAAAGGCTGGGGTTAATAGTGTTTTATCATCATTGTAATTGATGGCGCCACCGCAATGATCAAAATGTAAATGTGTTAAAACAACATCAGTAATATCGTTATGGGTAAAGCCATATTTGTTTAGCGATTTTTCGAGTGTATCATTTCCGTGTAAAAAATAGTAACCAAAAAATTTATCATTTTGTTTAGTGCCCATTCCGGTATCTATTAATATTAAACGGTTACCTTCCTCAATTAATAAACAGCGTAATGCCCAGCTGCACATATTATTATCATCTGCAGGGTTAAGTTTATGCCAAATACTTTTAGGTACTACGCCAAACATAGCGCCACCATCTAATTTAAAATGCCCAGCGTTTATAGAGTAAAGTTTCATTATTAGAAGTTTAATTGTTGTAAATAAAAAAGTCTGTTTATACCACTAAACAGACTATTAAATTAATTAATTTTTTGCAGATAATTTATTCTTTAATTATTTTTTTTGTTTCAATTAAGCTAGTGTTTTTGTAAATGTGTAAAAAGTAAATGCCATTATTTAATTCTTTAATATTTAAAAAGGTTTTTGATTGTTGGGTAGAGGTTGTTTGAATCAGTTGCCCTAGAGCATTAAAAATTATTAATTGATAGTTGTTAGTTGATGATTGTCTATTTATCACTCCCTGTCCTGAGCTTATTGAAGAATCTAATTCAACATTTAAAATTTCTGATGTTGGATTTGGATATACAAACACTCTATCGTTAATAGTATATTTACTTAATCCAGTTGCAACACAGGCCATGCTCCCTAATATTTTTTTACTAAAAATTACTTGCGACAAATTAATACTATCCATAAAACGGGTGGCTTCAATACAATCATTTTTTAAATTGGCAGCCAAAAACGGATTTAAAAAATTCATATATAATTTTAATGCTAAGGTATTAGTTACTGTACTGGCACAGCCACTAGAATTTTGTCCAAAAACACAATTAGTATTTATGCCATTTCCAAAATCGCAATGAGTTATGTTTTTAATAACAACTTCAAATTTTTTGCTAGATGCTGTGCTATCCCACATTGTATTTTGATTAGCGGCACTAGGTGCCACACAATCTTTTTCGCCACCAATAATAAGTGTGGGTACTGTAATTGTTTTTGCTGCTTGCGACGAGCGTGGATTTGTTTGCGCCGCTGCAAAGTTAAATAAACAGGTAATAGATGAATTATTTGAAGCGCCTAAAAATGAGGCACCGCCGCCCATCGAATGACCGCCAATTGCTGATTTTTGGACAACTTTGCCTATAAAAATGGGAGCCAAAGTATTTGTAGTATTTAGCTGTAATAATTTATTTGCAACTACGGCTTCATCTAAACCAAAATCGTTATGTGAAGGGCTAAAACCACCTTCGGTACGAGGCAATGCAACAATATAACCTTGCTTTGTAAGCGAAGAATAAATATTATCATAGCTATCCCACGTCATAACAAAACCATGTCCAATTACCACAACCGGAAAAGATCCACTAGACACAGCAACATTAGAACCTGCAACTGTAGCTGGGTAATACACTTCGGTTTGTATTTGCCTACCTGCTCCGCCACCGCTACCAAAGCCGCCTGTTCTACTAGCGTCATTAAAGGTTAAAGTAATTGTACCTGTTTGGTAGGTTTGTGCAAAACCAAAAGTACTTAATAGTGTAATTAAAATAAATAGTAGTTTCTTCATAATTTAAATTTTAGTTTTTTACGAATATAAAAAGCAATTAATTGTTATTAACATTATCATTAAGTACGGTTATTTGTTTTTGTTAAACGGGTTTAGTTAAGGTATAAATGGTAGAGCGTTACGATACTTACACTCCATTTTTTTTCAATAAAAATTTAAAACGTAAAAATAAAGCTACCGCTACAAAAATTAAACTTGTTAGTAAAGCAATCCAAATGCCAATGGTTTCTAGTTTTAAAACAAAGGCTAAAAAATAGGCTAAGGGTAGTGCAATTAACCAATATCCAATTAAGGTAATAATAGTTGGCATTTTTACATCTTCTAAGCCTCTTAAAATGCCAATTAATGTTACCTGTGTACCATCAAATAATTGAAACAAAGCTGCAATTAATAATAGTTTTGAGGCTAAGTCTATAATTTCTTTTTGGTTACTAAATGCCAAGGGTAAAATAGTATTTAGTAATAAAAAAGCTATACTAAAAACACCCATAGTTATTAATACTAGTTTTAAGGAAGTAAAACCTGCTTCTTTTATTAATTGCCAATTTTTTTGACTCATGTATATGCCAATGCGTATAGTAGTGGCGCTACTAATACCGCTACCAAACATATAGGTAAATGCAGCTAAATGTAAGGCGATACCATGTGCATCAATTTGCTCTTTACCAAACACACCAGCCATTAAACCAGCAATGGCAAAGGCAGCCACTTCAAAAGTAAATTGTAAACCAGCATTTAGCCCTATTTTTGCTAATTGTTTTAAATCAACAAAATTTAATTTTACCTGTTTATATACGCTACTAATTTCTTTAGTAATAGGCGATTTAAAAATTAAAATTAAAAAGCCTACACCCATTGCCATTCTTGCAATAAATGATGCCCATGCCGAACCCATATAACCCATTTTTGGCAAACCACAGTGCCCATAAATTAACATATAGTTTAAAACAATATTTATTAAATTACCTACCACACTTATAATTAATGCCATTTTGGTATTACTTAGCCCTTCGCAATATTGCTTGCAGGTAAAAAATAACGAAACCGGAATCATCGAAAAAATTAACACATCGTAAAACGGAATAGCTAAACTTACAACTTGCTCTGGCTGCTGCATATATCGTAAGGTGCCTGATAAAAAAAACAAAACTAAAAAGCACGCACAAGCTACCGAAAAATTTAAAAATAACGAGTTTTTAAACAACGATGCCTTTTTTAACACATCGTTAGTTTGGTGAGCGTTAGTAACCAAAGGCGTGGTAGCATAACTTACACCAATACTAAATACTAAAATTAAAACATATAAATTATTACTTAAAATACAGGCTGCCTGTTCTGTCGGACCAATTTTCCCTAAAAAAACAGTATCAACTATACCCACTACAATATGACCTACTTGAGTAATTACAAGTGGCCAAGCTAAATTTAGCGTTTGTTTGGTGTGTGTATTTTTAAAAAACGATGCGATCATAAAAAGCGGCGCAAAGATAATTGTATTTAATAGATTAAAGCATCAATAAAAAAATGTTACCTTCGTTTTTCGCTTTTTTATACAGATTTTAATATGGCAAAATTTAGAAAACAAGATGCTCTTGATTATCACTCGCAAGGTCGTCCGGGTAAAATAGAAGTAATCCCCACAAAACCCTATAGTACACAGCACGATTTAACATTGGCTTATAGTCCTGGCGTAGCCGAACCTTGTTTAGAAATTGAGAAAAACCCCGAAGATGCTTATAAATATACAGCTAAAGGTAATTTAGTAGCCGTAATAAGCAATGGTACTGCGGTATTAGGCTTGGGCGATATTGGTGCATTGGCATCAAAACCAGTAATGGAAGGCAAAGGCCTACTTTTTAAAATATTTGCAGATATTGATGTGTTTGATATTGAGGTAGATACTAAAAATATTGATGAGTTTGTAAATACCGTAAAAAACATAGCTCCTACTTTTGGTGGTATTAATTTAGAAGATATTAAAGCCCCCGAATGTTTTGAAATTGAACGCCGTTTAAAAGAAGTATTAAACATTCCTTTAATGCACGACGACCAGCACGGTACAGCCATTATCTCTTCAGCTGGCTTACTAAATGCTGTAGAAATTTCGGGCAAAAAAATGAGTGAAATAAAGTTGGTAATTAATGGTGCTGGTGCTTCGGCTAACTCTTGTGCCAAAATGTACATTGCGGTGGGTGTAAAAAAAGAAAATATTCTAATGTTAGATAGCAAAGGCGTTATAAATAAAAATCGAACTGACCTTGATGAATACAAAACTTTTTTTGCTTCAGATAATATAAAAGTAAATACTTTACCCGAAGCCATTAAAGGTGCCGATGTATTTGTTGGTTTATCAAAAGGTAATATTTTAACGCAAGATATGGTTCGCTCTATGGCGCCAAATTGTATTGTGTTTGCATTAGCTAATCCTACACCCGAAATTAGTTACGAAGATGCTTTGGCGGCTCGCCCTGATATTATTGTGGCTACAGGCCGTAGCGATCATCCTAATCAAGTAAATAACGTATTAGGCTTTCCATTTATTTTTAGAGGCGCTTTAGATGTGCGTGCCACCACTATTAACGAAGAAATGAAGCTGGCTGCCGCTTTAGCCATAGCCGCACTTGCAAAAGAAAACGTACCCGATTATGTAAACTTAGCCTATGGTTCAAAAAACCTAAGTTTTGGTACCGATTATATTATACCAAAACCTATTGATAACCGTCTAATTTCGGCTGTATCATCAGCTGTTGCCAAAGCTGCAATTGACAGTGGTGTTGCTAAATATAAAATTACCGATTGGGACGCATATAAATTAGAGTTAGAAAACCGTTTAGGAAAAGATAATAAATTAATGCGCAGTCTTGGTAACAAAGCAAAAAACAATCCTAAACGCGTTGTTTTTAGCGAAGCCGATACCTATAAAATTTTAAAAGCTGCACAGGTAGTGCGCGATGAGGGTATTGCAAAACCAATACTTTTAGGCAATAAAACAAAAATTATAAAAATTGCTGAAGAAAATAGTATTGATTTGGCAGAGATGACCATCATCGACCCGTTACTAGAAAACGAAAATCAACGCGATGAATTTGGTGATTTATTATGGAAAAAACGTCAGCGCCGGGGTTTAACACAATACGACGCCCGAAAGCTAATGCGTGATAGAAATTACTACGGCGCTATGTTAATAGAAACAGGTGTGGCTGATGCGATGATTAGTGGCCTAACCCGCAAGTATGCTCAGCCCATAAAGCCGGCATTAGAAGTAATTGGTGTGCAAAAAGATGTTAGCCGAGTGGCAGGTTTATACATTATGGTGACTAAAAAAGGACCTTATTTTTTTGCAGATACTACCATGAATGTGGATCCCACAGCACAAGAATTAGCTGATATTGCTGTACTAACTGCTAATACCGTTAAGCAATTTAATATAATACCACGTATGGCCATGTTAAGCTATACTAATTTTGGTAGTGCTGATGGCGATGTACCTAATAAAGTTAAAAATGCAGTTAGCCTTTTACACAAAAACTACCCAGGCTTAGTTGTAGATGGCGATTTGCAAGCCAATTTTGCCACAAATAATAGTTTATTAAAAGAACAGTTTCCGTTTAGTACTTTGGTAGATAAAGATGTAAACACCTTTATTTTTCCAAATTTAGCAGCAGGTAACATTGCTTATAAACTCATGCAAGAATTAGGTGGTGCAGAAGCTATAGGCCCAGTATTAATGGGGTTAAATAAGCCCGTACACGTATTGCAATTAGGAAGTAGCGTGCGCGAAATTGTAAACATGGTAATTATTGCTGTAGTAGATGCGCAAAATAAAAAGTAATAAAAAACACTTCTAAAATACTAATTATTATTCTCTGCGTATTTTTTAAAATTATTTAAAATAGCTTGCCACCCGCCTTGTTGAAGTTCAATTGGGTTTTCTGTTTCGGGTTCAAACATTTCGGTAATTTTAGTTTGTGTACCAAGCGCTTCAAATGCTACACTCATTTTACGGTTATCTAATAAGGTTATATCAATTTTTTTATATTCTTCTATGTGAGTATAAACACCTTCAAAATCAAATTGAAAACTGCCATCTTTTGCAGCCATTGTAGTTTTAAACTTACCGCCTACTCTTAAATCGTTTTGGGCAAAAGGCGCATGCCAATCATCAGAAGCATTATACCATTTGGTAATGTGCTTTGCTTCGTTCCAAAAACTCCATACCTTTTGGGCAGGTAAATTAACTGTTGTAGTTACTGTTATCATTTTTATTTTGTATTGCAATTAAACATCCATTGTACACCAAATTTATCTGTAAAGCACCCGTAATATGCACCCCAAAACATATCTTGTAAATCTTGCTCTATCTTACCTCCAGCCGAAAGTGCATCAAATAATGTTTTAGTTTCGGTACGTGTATCGGGCTCAATACTAATATGTACATTATTACCAAAATTTACTTTAAAGCCCATACTTTCGGGCGCATCGGTACCCATTAATACATGTCCACCTGTTATTACTAATTCAAGATGCATTATTAAATTTTTATCTTCTTCGGCTAACGGGGGCATTCCTTCCATGGCTGGTATATCGCCAAAACGGGCAATGCCATTGTTGCTAAATTCGCCACCAAAAATAGATTTATAAAAATTAAATGCTTCTTCTGTATTTCGAGCAAAATTAAGATAGGTGTTTACTCTTGCCATAATATTTTTTAGTTTATAACACAAATATAAAATATAAACGTAAAATGTTAGTTAAAAAAATATTAAATAAATTTAAATGTAGCAATAATGTTTTTTATAATTAAAGGGCTTAATGCCTTGCCAGTTGTATAAATACAAATGGTTTTGCTGCCCAGTGAGAAATATAAATAATCGCATTTACCAGCCACAGCATGAAAACCTGTGCCATCATTACAACTTATACCACAAACATTTTGATGATAAACCCCTTTGTAATTATTTTTTTGAATTTTAGTAACAACTACTTTATCGCTTATTCTATCGCTTGTAAAAATGCTATCGTTACTAATGATGTAATCTTTATTTTTTAAAGTAGTATTTAAATCGCTTTTATATTTCTCTATATAAAATATGGTACCTTCAAAACAATTGGCGTATTCTTTTTTTTCTTTATCAAGGGTTGGTACACAAATAGCAATATTATTTTCGGCTTTGGTATCGTTTAAAACAACCCAATTTTGTGGTAATTGTAGAGAAAAATTAGCAGTAGTATTAGTATATTTTTTATAAACAGTTTGAGAAAATAAAGTAAATGATAAAATACAAAACAAAAGAGAAAGAAACAGAACGTTTTTCATTTTGATATATTATTCTAGTTCAATATTATTTAATTTAAAGGCCTCTAAAATTTCTATAAATTTTTGATAAGGTAAATCATGATCCCAAATAAATGAGTTAAATGCAATGCCATAAAAGCCCAAGTGGTTTGTTCTTTTTATTACCATGGGTGTGGTGCCGCCACGAGCTACCATTTTTTTACCACAATTTTTAAGTCCGGCAATTATACCCTCTTCATAATAACCGCTATATAACTCGCCAGTTAAACTGTTAAAAATAGTGCCAACTAAAAAGTAATCAAAATTATATTCTTCTTTAGCATAAAACTGTTGTAAGTTTAAATAACTACGGCTTTTTGAAATTAGACCAAATTTTAAGCGTAAGCGCAAGCGCACAAAAAAATATTTCCATTTTTTACTCAAATGTGTGCTTGTTAAATGAATACCTTTTAATCTATATTTTAGTGCTAGTTTATGGTGGGTATGAATAACAATTCTATTATGAAAATGTTCAGGAATTTCTTCAATATAAGTAGCTAATTGCTTAGTACTATATTTAGGTTTACGCAAATGTAAAGTAGTTAAACCACTCTCAAACATTTTGGTTACAAGTGCGGTTTCGTCTGGTATATCTTTATTATTAGTAACAATAAATAACTTCATTACATTTATTTTAACTTATTTAACTTTAATTATTTTTTATAAAAATTCATAGTACTACAAGTTCTGTTATAACAATAATAACAATTAGTTAATTTACTATAAACAATTATTTATTTCAGTTAATAAATATACATTTTTTTCTAAAATATTACCAACAACTAACATATTTGCACCCGAATTTAAAAGTTGTTTCGTTTTTTTAGCTGAAGTAATACCACCACCTACAATTATGGGAATTAAAATATTCTTTTTTATTTTTTTAATTAGTTGAGCTGATATGCTATAACTAGCGCCGCTACCAGCTTCTAAGTAAATAGCTTTAAAACCTAGTTGCTCTGCGGCTAAGCAGGTATTAATAATTAACATTTGGTTTTTTGGGTTTAGTGGTTGTGTATTAGTTACTTTTTGAGTTTGCGAAACCGTACCACCATTAATTAAAATATAGGCGGTAGGTAAATGTGGTAACTGCATTTTTTTTATTATTGGGGCTGCAGTAATGTGTTTACCAATTAAATAATCGGGGTTACGCCCTGAGAGTAAGCTTAGTAGTAAAAGGCCATCAGCATATTTACTCAATTGTGTTTCATCGCCTGGAAAAATAATTACAGGAATAGTTGATACTTTTTTTATTGCTTTTACTGTTTTGTTTATATCGCCCTTTTCTAACTGGCTTCCACCCACCAAAAAGCAACTTACTTTAGTTTTATTAGCAAGCGTTATTAATTGTGGATTAAACTTATCAGGGTCTATAAGTACTGCCAACAAAGGTTTTTTGCTAGTAATTAATTTTTTTATAAATACATCAAATTTCATCTAAGGCGTAAACTAAACAATAATTTTGTAATTTTTCTTTTTGTAATTGGTAACGTTTTGTAAAAGTATGTTGTTGTATAGTTCCAAAAAAAGTATTGGTTTTATTATTTATTTCAATGCTTAAATGTAGTTTAAAATCTAAACCTTTTAAGCCATATATTTTATAAAGAGTTTCTTTTGCTGCCCAAATAAAGGTAAGGGTTTCAATATTATCTTTTGCAAAAGCACTTTCAGTATCATTTAAAAATTTACGTTTTATATTCAAAATTTTTTCTCTTACTAACTCAATGTCCACTCCAGTATTTTGTTTTGTATTTAAAACAATGGCCAACTTATTATGCGAGTGCGAAATAGAGATATGTTCGGTTCTGTTTTTTAAATAAGGTTTATTGGCTGGAGTATATTCTAACTCAAAATCATCTGTTTTTAACAAAATAGCTAATAAAAATTTAGCCCCTGCTTTTTCTAAATCTCGTTTTTGGTAAATAGATTTAGATTGGCTAAAGCCTTCTAAATCCAGTATTCCAAGCTTTAAATGGGGGTTAATATCTCTTATTTCAACCAAAAAATAGCATTTTTATAATTACAAACTTATTAATATCTTTGTAATCCTTAATTTTTATTAACTAAAAAAACAAAAATAAAATGAGTACGACAACAGCAACAAAATTTATTGTACATAAAGTTAAAGATATGTCTTTAGCAGAGTGGGGCCGAAAAGAAATTAAATTAGCCGAAGAAGAAATGCCAGGTTTAATGAGCCTACGTAAAGAATATGGTGCAAGTAAACCCTTAGCAGGCGCACGCATTGCTGGCTGTTTACACATGACGATACAAACTGCAGTTTTAATTGAAACCTTAAAAGAATTAGGTGCAGAAGTTACTTGGAGTTCGTGTAATATTTTTAGCACACAAGATCATGCTGCTGCTGCTATTGCTGCTGCGGGCATACAAGTTTATGCTTGGAAAGGCATGGATGCTGAAGAATTTGATTGGTGTATTGAGCAAACCTTATGGTTTGGCGAAGGTCGTAAACCTTTAAATATGATTTTAGATGACGGTGGCGATTTAACTAATTTAGTATTTGATAAATACCCAGAATTAGCTGCTGGTATTAAAGGCTTAAGCGAAGAAACTACCACTGGTGTTCATCGTTTACATGAGCGAATGAAAAACGGAACTTTATTAGTGCCTGCAATTAACATTAACGATTCGGTTACAAAATCAAAATTTGATAATAAGTATGGTTGTCGCGAATCTTTAGTAGATGCAATTCGTAGAGCAACTGATGTAATGATGGCTGGTAAAATTGCAGTTGTTGCAGGTTATGGCGATGTTGGAAAAGGTTCGGCACAATCATTATCATCGCAAGGTGTGCGTGTAACGGTTACTGAAATCGATCCAATATGTGCTTTACAAGCCGCAATGGATGGATATGAAGTTAAAAAAATGGATGATGCTGTTAAAAAAGCAGATATCATTGTTACAACAACAGGTAATAAAGACATCGTTGTTGGCCGTCATTTTGAAAGTATGAAACATGGTGCTATTGTTTGTAACATTGGCCATTTTGATACAGAAATTGATATGGCTTGGTTAAACAAAACCTATGGTAGTACCAAAGATACCATTAAACCACAAGTTGACCAATACACCATTAAAGGAAAAAACATTATTGTTTTAGCCGAAGGGCGTTTAGTAAACTTAGGTTGTGCTACTGGCCACCCAAGTTTTGTAATGAGTAACTCATTTACAAACCAAACGTTAGCGCAATTAGAATTATGGACAAACACAGCCGCTTACGAGAAAAAAGTATATGTGTTACCAAAAATTTTAGATGAAAAAGTAGCGCGTTTACACCTTGAAAAAATAGGTGTGGAGTTAGATACTTTAAATACAGATCAAGCGGACTATATTGGTGTTAAAGTTGAGGGCCCTTTTAAAGGCGACGCTTACAGATATTAAATAATAAACAGTTTATATTTAAACCTCAATCATTTTTTGATTGAGGTTTTTTTATGGAATTAAAATTTAATTTCGTCTTTATAATAAATGCTAAACAACCGTTATATAATTTTATTTTTTAGTATATGTGCTTTGTGTATAAACGCTCAAACTACTATTATTAAAGGTATTGTAAAAGATGTAGAAACAAACTTGCCAATACAAAATAGCGTTATCAAATGCTTGAACTTACCTAATATAACGCAAACAAACTTAAAAGGAGAGTTTACTTTAACACTTTTAAGAAAACAAAATTATAAATTAAGTATCACTCACGTTTCGTATCAAGCAATAATTAAAGAAATGAAAGCATTAAAAAGTGATACCGTTTTTATTTTTATAGTATTAAAACAAAAAACAAACATATTAGATAGCATTTCTATTTATGCCATTAATAAACCCGAAACACTTGTAGGTAAAGCTAATTATAGTATTTATGATTTTGATTTTTATGAAGATAAATTACTGTTATTAACTGCCGAAAAAAACTTAAATCATGCTAAAATTCAGTTAGCAGATTATTCAGGTAAAATTTATTCAAGTTTTGAATTACCAAAAGAGGCGGGGGAAGCCACTCATTTTTTTCACGATTACCAAGGTTATACCGATGTTATTTGTAAAGATTCTGTTTTTAGAATAGATGTAATGAATAACGAATTACTTATTATACCAGTACTTAAAAACGATTTTAATAAATACCTAATACCCATTATTGATACAGCAAATGGCAACTATTATGTAAACGATAAATGGGATAAATACCCTTTATTTAACTATTATTATTTAAATAAAAACGATACTATTCATCATTTCTTACAAACAATTACCAACCAAGATTTAATGAAACTTTATAACTTAGAATATTATTATTTACCCTCTCATGCCCAACTAGAAGCCCGCAGAATTGCAGATTACTATAAAACAGATAAAAAAATTATTGCGGCATTAATGAGTGGCTTTACACACAGTATGTATTACGAGCCCTTGTATGCCCCGCTGTTTATACTAAACGATACAATTTGTATTTTTAATCATTACACAAATTTTTTATATCATTATACCAAAAAAAATAAATTAATTGATAGCGTAAGCATTAATTATCATCACCCAAAAAACTGGCGCGACTGGAAAAAACAGGTATTTGTAGATGAAATAGAAAATAAAGTATATGCCTTTTTTAGTAAAGATCAACATCATTATATTAAACAAATTAATTACCAAACAGGAAAGGAAATACTAACCTATAAATTAAAACATCACAGCGCTCAAAAAATTAAAATAAAAGATGGCTATATTTATTATGTCTATCGCCCATTTGAAAGTACTCAAGAAAAATTTTTGTATCGCGAAAAAATTGAGTAACGCTATAAACTAAAGTTTAAACAAGTTATAAAACACATTAAAATTTTTGTAATTTTAGCCTAATTATGTTACACTCATTTATTGAAGAATTACGCTGGCGTGGTGCAATGCACGATATAATGCCAGGCACCGAAGAATTATTGTCAAAACAATCTGTTTCGGGCTACATTGGCTTTGATCCCACCGCCGATAGTTTGCACGTTGGCAGTCTATTACAAATTATCACCTTAATGCGTTTTCAAAAAGCTGGGCACAAACCCATTGCCTTAGTAGGTGGCGCAACAGGCATGGTGGGCGACCCAAGTGGTAAAAGCGCTGAACGTAATTTATTAGACGAAGAGGCTTTAAACAAAAATGTTGAAGGTATAAAAAAACAATTACAACAGTTTTTAGATTTTAATTCATCTACAAATAGTGCCGAGCTTGTAAATAATTACGATTGGATGAAAGATTATTCATTCATAAATTTTATTAGAGATATTGGTAAATTTTTAACAGTTAATTACATGATGGCCAAAGATTCGGTAAAAAACCGTTTAGAAACCGGCATGAGTTTTACCGAATTTAGTTACCAATTACTACAAGGCTACGATTTTTATTATTTAAACCAACATAAAAATTGCAAACTACAAATGGGCGGTAGCGACCAATGGGGTAATATTACAAGCGGTACTGAATTAATTAGACGCAAAAGTGGAGCCGATGCCTTTGCATTAACAACCCAACTTATTAAAAAAGCCGATGGTACAAAATTTGGCAAAAGCGAGGGCGGAAACATTTGGTTAGATAAAACAAAAACAAGTCCTTATAAATTTTATCAATTTTGGATTAATACGCCTGATGAAGATGCTGAAAATTTTATAAAACTATTTACATTTTTATCAAAACAAGAAATAGAAAATTTAATTACAGAACATACTTTAGATAAAGGTAAACGCCTTTTACAAAAAACATTGTGTAAAGAAGTAACTCTAATGGTGCATGGCGAGGCTAATTATAACTTAGCTGTAGAAACTAGCCAAGTATTATTTAATGGCAGTATGAATGATTTAACTGCCTTAGATGAAACTACTTTTTTAGATGTATTTGATGGTGTACCACAATTTAAAATTACAACTACCAATTTACAAACTGGTATAAATATAATTGATTTATTAGCCGAGCATACACAAATAGCACCAAGTAAAAGTGAGGCACGTAAACTAATTGCTGGGGGCGGTGTAAGTATAAATAAACAAAAAATACAACAACACGATATAGTAGTAACTAACAACGATTTAATAAATCAAAAATATATTTTAGTACAAAAAGGTAAAAAAAATTATTACTTAATTGTACTAAATTAAACGTAACCACATAGCTATTTACTTGGGTACAACACATTTAATTTATTATTTCCAAAACATAATTATTAAAAAGTTATTAAAACAAGTGCATTGCCCTTTGTTTTATAATAAATTTGCTACTTAATTTTATATTTTAAAAATGAATAAAGCAGACGTACTTTTAGGTTTACAATGGGGCGATGAAGGCAAAGGAAAAATTGTAGATGTGTTAACCCCCAGTTACGATATAATTGCACGCTTTCAAGGTGGACCAAATGCAGGGCATACCTTAGAATTTAACGGTATAAAGCATGTGTTACATACCATACCAAGTGGTATTTTTCACCCAACGGCTATTAATATTGTGGGTAATGGTGTTGTAATTGACCCCGTAATTTTTAAAAAAGAAATTGATGCTTTAGCCTCATTAGGCGTTGATGTTTCAGCAAAATTATTAATTAGTAAACGCGCCCATTTAATTTTACCAACCCATCGTTTAATTGATGCCGCCAGCGAAGCGGCAAAAGGTAAAAACAAAATTGGTTCAACCTTAAAAGGTATTGGGCCAACTTATATGGATAAAACGGGGCGTAATGGCCTACGTATTGGCGATATAGAAACCAACGAGTTTAAAGAAAAATACAATACCTTAGTTGAAAAACACAAACAACTTTTATCGTTTTATAATTTCGATTACAATTTATCAGAACTAGAGCCTACTTGGTTTGAAGCCATTGAAAGCCTTAAAAAATTACAATTTGTAGATACTGAGCACTATTTAAATACTGCTATGCAAAATGGTAAAAAAGTATTAGCCGAAGGTGCACAAGGCAGTTTGTTAGATGTTGACTTTGGTTCTTATCCTTTTGTTACCAGTAGCAATACTATATGTGCTGGGGCTTGTAACGGCTTAGGCATTGCCCCAAACAAAATTGGCAATGTAATAGGTATTTTTAAAGCTTATTGCACACGTGTGGGTAGTGGCCCTTTTCCTACTGAATTAGAAAACGAAACGGGCGAAAAAATTAGACAAATTGGGCGCGAGTTTGGCAGTACTACTGGCAGGCCTCGCCGCACGGGTTGGTTAGATATACCTGCTTTAAAATATGCCATTATGGTAAATGGCGTTACTGAATTAATGATGATGAAAGCCGATATTTTAAGTGATTTTAATACTATTGAAGTGTGTACGCATTACAACCATAATGGGAAAGTTATAGATTATTTACCTTATAATATTGATGCAAAATATTTAACGCCGATTACCACACCACTAAAAGGTTGGAATGTGGATTTAACCCAAATGGATAGTAAAGCCAAATTACCAAAAGAGTTATTGGAATACGTTAGTTATATTGAAAAAGCTGTAAATACTCCTATTTCAATTGTTTCGGTAGGACCCGATAGAAGCCAAACTATCAGAATGAAGTAGGTCTATATTTTACCGTTTTTAATTTGAAACTTGAGTTAATGTAAATTTTCCTGAATTTCCGTATTTATCTGTTCTAGTATCATTAATATTCTTACACTTTCTGTTTAAAATTATATTAATAATTTTTTTCAAAGTAATCTAATTGCATTTTTTATTTTTTAAAGTATTATATTTTAAATTTATTTTTCAATGTTTAAGCATTATTAATTATACTTTAAAATTATCATTATAACTTTGCTTTCTAAAGGCACAGCTTTATAGTAGCAATTTTTTTATTTTACTTTATTCAAAAACAGTTTTCCATCTACCCAATACAAATAACTTAAACAGTAAGTTGCTTTGTGCAGTATTAGGTTTGCTTATATTATTAAGCATTTTGTAATTTATAAAATCAAATTGTTGTTGTTTTACTTCTGATAATAATTGTGGCATCAGCTGTAACATCCATTTATTCATAGGCGTTTCAAAGCCTTTTTTATCGTGGCGATTATAAATTTGTGTGGGTAATTTTGGCTTTAAAGCTTGGCGTAATAAATATTTTGATACACCATTTTTTATTTTTTTATTTCCATTAAACGAAAATAATAAATTTATTAATTCAACATCATCAGCAAAGGGGGTGCGGCTCTCAACACTATGCCACATGCCACAGCGGTCTTCACACTTTAAAAACGATTTTAAACGGGTATCGTAAATATCGCTTAGCAATTGGGTGTTTACTGTATTAAAATAAACGGATGGATTATTAATGGTATTACTAGTTAAAAAATCGGCATTAAATAGCTGGTGTACTTGTTTTAAATTAAAGTTGTGTTTTTGTTTAATGCGCTCTTTTACAAAAAATAAAAATGGGTGTTTAATTGTTTTTTTAGCCACATTAATTTGAGTAAATGCAGCACTGTAATTAGTAGTTGTTATTAAATTATTCCATTGAGCTAAAAAGTGATGGTGGTAGCCTGCAAATAATTCATCAGCCCCTTGCCCATCTAACACTACTTTTATATGATGTTGTTGGGCTAATTGCATTACCTTATGCTGTGCATACGTACTGGTACTCCAAATGGGTACATCTTGCGAATAAATTAAACTATTTACATCGGTTAAAAAACCATCATACGTTGGTTCAACTTTAAAATGTTTAGCATTTATGTGTGTCGAAACTAAATTGGCAAACGGCTCTTCGTTAATGGTTTGATTTTTAAAAATAGCAGTAAAACAATTTACAGGCTTATTGGTATATTGTGCCATTGTAACGGCCAACGCACTACTATCTATGCCGCCACTTAGGCAAGTGCCAACTTCTACATCGCTACGTAAACGTAATTTTACAGCATTTTCAAAAGTATAATTAATTTTTTCTATTAATTCATTTTCACTTAATGCATCATTACTTAAATTTGCAGTAGTTTGTAAATTATAGTAATTTTTAATATTAATTTGTTTGGTATTTAAATTGTATACTAAATTATTTCCAGGAAATAATTCAGTGACTTCTTCAAAAAAATTTGCTGCTTCGTTTTCAATTAAACTATTTACTAAATAACTGTGTAAAGCTTTTTTATTAATAGTAGCTGTTATTAAGCCACTTTTTACAAAGGCTTTTTGTTCGCTGGCAAAAGCAAAAATAGCCGTATTATTAAGGTAATAAAAAGGTTTTACACCAAGTCTATCGCGGCTTGCAAAACAAAGTTGTTGTTTGGTATCATAAATACAAAACGCCCACATGCCATTAAATTTACTAACGCAATTTTGCCCCCAATGTTTATAAGCGTTTAGAATCACTTCGGTATCGCTTTGGGTATAAAACGTGTAGCCAGCATTTTTTAATTCGGCTTTTAATTCAAGGTAATTATAAATTTCGCCATTAAACGTTATCCATAATTCTGCATCAAGAGTACACATGGGTTGATGCCCTGTTTCGCTTAAATCAATAATAGCCAAGCGCCTATGGGCAAACGCTAAAAAAGAGTTTGCATTTGCATTTGAAATGTGTTGTTGAGGTATAAATTTTAAATCGTTACGAGAATAATTGGTACTTAAAGTATCAAAAAAAGGAGTAGTAGTATTTTCATTTGCTATTAAAAAGCCCTCGCCATCAGGCCCACGGTGGTATATGGTTTGAGCCATATTTTTAATTTTTTGAGTTAAATTAAAATTAGCAGGGTGTTTTAAAATTATACCAGCTATGCCGCACATTTTTATTTAGTAGTTTTTTTATGTTCGTTATTATTTGCCCACATAAATACGTTAGTGTTATTTATAAATCTATCAATATCTTTATCTAAGAGCAATATACAAAAATCTATAAATGGTAAAATGCCAAACCCTCCGCCAATTGTGCCAATATACACCACTGGTACATAAGGCGCTGTACCTAAATAAATACGGTGTAAGCCTACCATGCCAAACGGAAAAGGAAATGCTAATGCCGCCGCAATTAATTTTTTATTTTTTTTTTGTTTGCTTTTAAATAATTGTAAAATAGGGTTGGGGCGATTATCATCTATATTCTCAAGTGTGTTTTGGTATATTAAAACAGTATCTGTTTTAGCTATTTTTAAAATAACGGCAAACTCTTTTAGCTCATTTGTTTCCGAAAAAAAATTTCCGAAAAAAAATAAGCATAGTGCTATTAATTTTAGTTTAAATCTCATTTTATTAATATAACAAAAATGCTAATAAAAAGCAAGTATTTTAATTATAAATTAATAAAAAATGAACAATTAAACTGTAATTACTTTACAGGCTTTGAGTATATTTGCAAAAAATAAAAATATAGTGACACTAATAAAAAGCATTTCAGGAATTAGGGGTACCATTGGTGGTAAGCCCAACGATGGATTAACTCCCTTAGATATTGTAAAATTTGCATCGGCTTACGGCACATGGATTTTAAGCAATAACAAAACAAAACAAAAAACAACTATTATTATTGGTAGAGATGCACGCATGAGTGGTGCCATGGTAAATAATATTGTGAGTGGCACATTAATTGGTTTAGGTATTAACGTTATTGATTTAGAGTTAAGCACAACCCCTACTGTTGAAATGGCGGTTACTGAGCTAAAAGCGCAAGGCGGAATTATTTTAACGGCTAGCCATAACCCAAAGCAATGGAATGCCCTAAAACTATTAAATGAAAAAGGAGAATTTATTAGCGAAAAAAATGGTCAAGATATTTTAAAAATTGCTGCTGATAATAATTTTAATTATGCCGAAGTAAACGATTTAGGTTCTTATAATGTTAATACTGATTTTTTAAACACACATATTAAAAAAATTATTGATTTGCCTTATGTAGATGTTAAAGCCATTCAAAAAGCAAATTTTACTATAGTTGTAGATGCGATTAATAGCAGCGGAAGTATTGCGGTGCCCGCATTGTTAGAAAAGTTAGGTGTAAAAACAGTAACCATAATTCATAACGATGTTACTGGAAACTTTGCGCATAACCCTGAGCCATTGCCCGAACATTTAACAGATTTAAGTAAAACAGTTTTAAAACAAAAAGCACACTTGGGCATTAGTGTTGACCCTGACGTGGACCGCTTAGCATTTGTATGTGAAGATGGTGAAATGTTTGGCGAAGAATATACATTAGTTGCTGTTGCAGATTATGTTTTAAAACATAATAAAAAAGGAAATACCGTTAGTAATTTAAGTAGTACACGTGCTTTAAGAGATATTACCGAAAAACAAGGTGGTGTATATTCTGCTTCAGCTGTAGGTGAGGTAAACGTGGTAACTTTAATGAAAGAAACAAAAGCGGTAATTGGCGGCGAAGGAAATGGGGGCATTATTTTACCCGAATTACATTATGGCAGAGATGCTTTAGTTGGTATTGCTATATTTTTAACACACTTAGCAAAATATGGAAAATCGGTAAGCATGTTACGCAAATCGTACCCAAATTATTTTATTAGTAAAAATAAAATTGAATTAACACCGCAAATTAATGTAGATAGTGTGTTGGCAGATATTAAAACCAAATATAAAAAACAACCCATTAATACCATTGATGGCGTAAAAATTGAGTTTGATATGGAGTGGGTTCACTTACGTAAAAGCAATACGGAGCCAATTATTAGAATTTATAGCGAAAGTCAAACAGCTTCTACGGCTGATAGTTTAGCTAAAAAAATAATCTCGGATATTAAGGAAATTATTAAAAACTAAATTTTAAAATAGTTTATTTACTTCGCCATTACTACTTTTTAGTTTTGGTGGGGTAAGTAGTATACCACATTCCTTTTTTAATTGTTGTATTAAATAGGTTGCTAAATATGGCATATTTATTTGTGTTGGGGTATGTATAAAAAAGTAAATGCTTTCTAAACCTAATTGCAGCCATTGTTGTATGCGTTGTATCCACTCGTTAATGCGAGTATAATCGCTGGGGTGTTTATCATTGGCATTAAAACGAATAAAAACAGTTTTATTTGTTAAACGCATGTGCAATACATCCCGTCGAGTAGGAGTATCTGTTAGTACCAACGTCATATTATTTTTATAAAGATAATTACTTAAGGTATTTAATTCTGCAGGTTGTTTAAACCAATCGTGGTGACGCAATTCTATAGCTAAATTGCGAAGATTACTTTTATCTAAAAAATCTAATAATTCGTTTAAGCGATTGGGGGTAAAGTTCGGCGGTAATTGTAAAAAGCAAGGGCCTAATTTGTATTTAAAATGTTTAATGAGTTGATGGTATTCTTCAAAAAAATTGCAAACCGATAAAAGATTGCTGGAGTGGCTAATATCCTTATGTACTTTTGGGCAAAATTTAAAATCAGTGGGCGATTCTTCATACCATTTTTGTATTTTTTCTTTTTCGGGTAAACGGTAATGGGTTAAATTTAACTCTATAGTATTAAATTGTTTGCAATAGTATTTTGCATAATCTTTTGATTTTATTTTTGATGGATAGATAGTATCTAAAAAACTCTCATCGCTCCATAACACTCCCCCCACATATACTTGTGGTTTTGTGCATTTAACTCCACCTAATATTTTTTCAATACTTTTATGGTTGGGTGCTAGTGTAAAATCAATTGTTTCTAAATTATCTGTTCTGCCAAAATCCATTTTTAGTATAAATTAATAGTAAAGTATTATTAAAAAAAATTGCCACAAATTACGCAGATAACCCAGATTTTATTTATAAGCGAAATTTATGAAATCAGTGGCTTTTTTATAGCTATAATTATTCAAAATAATTAAAGTTGTTTGTCTCTGTTTCTATTATTGCATCGTCGTTTAAATCCTTTACCGATCCAAATCCAATTACATCTTTATAAGTGCTACTTTCTTTCAATTCTACGGCGCGTTGTATTTTATATTTGCCAAAACGTTCTTTTAAATCGTAAACGGTTTGGCGTAGTTTATCTTTTTTACTATTATCTTCAAACAAATTATAAGCTACTAAATTACTTTTTATAAAATGAGAAACATATACCGAAATACTAATTATGCTTGAATTAATTAGGGGGCTACTTTTTGTTTTTGTTATAAACTCATTCATGCGATTAGTAAGTGCGGTAAATATTTCGGCACCATCCTGCATAGGGGTTAAGGTTTTTATAAAATCATCCCAACGCTCGCCGTTAGCATATTTAATATTAAAGCCAATTTGGTGGCAAAAAAACTGACGTTGCATCATTCGTTTTTCTAAGGTTAAACACAGCGTTAAAAAAATAGTATTTATGCTATCGGCACTTTGGCGCTGCTCTTTTGAGAGGTGGCGCATGGCCTGCATGCTTTTATAATCGTGTTCGTTATCTAAATCTATTTCAATAAAATTCAAGCGGTAATGCCAATAATAGCCTACTACACTGCGCAAAATGGCTTTTAAGTTTTCGGGGGCGGCGAGGCGCATTTGTAAGGGAGTGGTAATGCCACCTTTGTTTAAACGAATTTTCATTCCCTCGCCAATGCCAGGTAAATCGGTTAATTTTAGGGTAGATAATACAGTATCAATATTAGCGTGATTTATAATGGTTAAGCCATCTGGTTTTTGTATATCAGAGGCTAATTTTGCCAAAAAAGAGTTAGGCGCTACGCCAATAGAGCATTTTAGCCAATCGCCTACTTCGTTAGCAATATCATATTTAATAGCTTTGGCAACGTGTAGTACATCTTTATGGATTAATTCGTAATGGGTTAGATCCACTACGGCTTCATCAATACTTTTCGGAAAAACATCATCGCTATACTTTTTTAAAACCGCTATTATTTTTATATGAAATTGGCGGTAACGTTCGGGGTTTGTTTCTAAAGGCACTAACTGTGGGCAAAGTAACATGGCTTCGTTTAAGCGCATACCTGTTTTTACACCAAATTTTTTGGCTTCAATACTTGGGGCAATTACGCAACCAAATTTACCGGGGTACACGCAAACCCCTACAGGCCGGCCTCTTAAAAAATAATTTACCTGCTGTTCGCAACTTGCAAAAAAACTATTCATGTCTACAAATAATACGCGGGCTTCTTTATTAGGTGTTAATTTTGCAGTTGTTACCATTATAAACTAAAGGTAACTATATTTTGTGGTAATTGATTGCTATTATTTGTAGTATTTAGTTTTTAAAAATAAAAAAACCGCAACCCTATTGCAGCAGGTATTGCGGTTTGGGTACACATGAAAAGTTAATTTTTTGATTTTGATAAGCTCAATTACCTAAATTAGTATGACTGAAATTGTTGAAGCAATTTATTTGTCTTCTACAGCCTTTTCTTTTTTAGTGGTTTTAATTTTAATATTTCCGTTTTCGTCAATTTTTATTTTGGCGTCTTTATCATTTATCTTTAAACCGTTTTCATCAATTTTTATATTGGAACCATTTTCATCTATATTAATTTCTGTTCCTTGTATAATAATACGTTTCTGTTTGTTATTATCGTCTTCGTCCGAATCATCATCCAAACCATTACAATCTATACAAGCCAAACCCTTATCTGTCATTATCCATCTACGACCAGCCATATCTCCATCCCAAGTATTGGTTGTATTATCTACATCATCTAATAAATACTTCACGCTATTATCAAAATAAACTACTTTACCTTTTGGTAATTTTAGTTTAATATTTACGCTTTGTGCTCTAAATTTTTGTCCGTTTAATACCGTAAAAATTTGATCGAAAATTAAAGTATTATTTGTTTGTTTGTAGCTATATTTTATTGATTTTGCATTTTGGTTGGCATCTTGTTTACTGTAGCCTTTAGAGGTATTATAAATAATTAATTCAACGCTATCCGATGGGCTTTCGGTAATATCTAAACTGGCTAAACCAAGAACAGATAAGCTCGATTTTTCTTCCCCTAAAAAGTAGCTGTTGTGATTATTTTGAAAATTATTTTCAATATCATCGGTATTTTCAAAGGTATATGTTTTTAATATTTCAGAGCTTGGATTTAGTTTTAGAACAATGGTATCGCCCATATTATGCAATACGTATGTTTCTTTTATTTTTGATGTTTCGGCAAATTGTTTTACTGTTTTTACGGTAACATAAAAGCCTAAAACAAAACCTATTAGCCAAACTAAACCTAAACTATAATTTAGCCAACGGTTATGGTACGATATTTTAAATAATAATTTAATACCAGTAAAAAGTAGCATAAATACAGGAATACCAAATACAATCATAAACGAAATAATTGCCCACACATAATCAGCGCCCGAGTCAAAAATTACAGATTTCCAATGTACTAAATCGCTATTAGAATTTACAACCGAAATTCCAAAAATAGAACTGATGTAGGCAATTAATAAGGTGCCTCCTAAAAACACAATAAATAAACCAATTGCTCTGCCAATAACATTAGCAATAGTATTAGCTGTAGCCGAAGCACCGTTTTTTACATTGGCAGTAAATCTTTTAGAGTCGAAATTTTTACCATATCTATTTTTTAATTCTTCGGCTTCTTCTTTAATGGTTTTGCTAATGTTATCAATGTTAATAGCTTCGCCACGCATCGCTAATTTATCGGCAGTAGTTTGTGCTAATGGAATAATTATCCACATTACTAAATACACCCACAAACTTAACCCGCCAAAAAATATTAATAAAAACATGGCTAATCTTACCCACACAGTATCAATATCAAAGTAGGCAGCAATACCGCTACATACACCACCTATGGCTTTTTCGTCGGGGTTACGAAACAAACGGCGTGTTATTTTTTCGGCACTAGCATGCGCATGCTGTTGCTCATTATCAGTATTTTGCGAATTAGAATCATCGCTAGCAAACTCTTCAGGCTTACCCATTATTTCCATTACGTTTTCAACATCGGGCATTAAAACTACCTGTTTATTTAGGTTAATTTTTTGTTGCAATAATTCAGCAATACGTGCCTCAATATCGGCCATTATTTCGTTGCCGCCATCTGTTTTACTAAAGTATCCTTTTATGGTTCTTAAGTAATTGCTTAAAGTTTGGTAAGCATCTTCTTCAATATGAAAAATAATGCCGCTTATGTTTATGGTTACTGTTTTGTTCATTGTTTAATGTTTTTAATTTTTTATTTATAATTTTTTTCCTTTTTCAATGGTTGAGTTTACTGCGTTTACAAGCTCTTCCCAGCTTATTTGCAATTCTTTTAAATATTGTTCGCCAATTTCGGTTAGCTTATAATATTTACGTGGTGGGCCGCTTGTACTTTCTTCCCATCGGTAACCCAGCAGGCCAGTGTTTTTTAAACGCGTTAAAAGAGGGTATAAGGTGCCTTCAACTACTACTAATTTTGTATCTTTTAGCTTATCAATAATTTCGGTGGGATAAGCATCGCCTTGCGATAGGATAGAAAGTATGCAGAGTTCAAGCACACCTTTGCGCATTTGCGCTTTTGTATTATCGGTGTTTACTTGTTCCATAATTTTTATTGTGTTTTAAAGTTTAAAATAATACTGTGTACAACATCAGTTTTTAATTTTGTTAAATGAAGTTGCGAAAATTGTTTTTCGATTTTGTTTTTTAAATCTACATTATCTGTTTTTGCTAAAACAAAATTTACATCACCAAGTGAGTTGGTTGTAAATAAAATTTCAACTTTTTGATTTGAAACAGGAGTTGTAAAAACAATAGATTCTTTAATTGTTTTTTCAGTTTCTGCCATTTTATTTCCATTTTTTGATTTTGCATTTGCAAAATATGTAAATAAGCATAAGCCTATAATTAAGCTTGTTTTTTTTATTGAATTTTGAGGTGTCATTTTTTTAGTGTTTAAATTATTTTGTTTTTATTAAATTTGTATCAATAGCTAATTGGTGATACAAAGATAAGTTATAATTTTAGTACCTTGCAACACATAGTACTAAATAAATCAAAAATAAATCGTAACTATTTGATTATCAATAATAATAATTTTATGTGGTTTGCCTAAAAAAGAATATCTTTACAACTTAAATTAAAAAAATGCATAGTTTTTCGGCAGATTTAGATGCCTTACTTACCATAAAAGGTTTAATTGGTTTACTTACACTTTCGGTTTTAGAAATAATTCTTGGCATAGATAATATCATTTTTATATCTATTGCCGTAAACAAATTGCCCATTTCTCAACAAAAAAGAGCACGTACCATTGGTTTAGTTTTGGCGCTGGTAGTACGTAGTGTTTTATTACTATTTGTGGGTTGGATTGCAGGTTTAAAAGAAGCGTTATTTCATATTGGGGCCTATGGCGTTAGTGGTAAAGGTTTAATTTTAGCGGGCGGAGGCTTATTTTTATTAGTAAAAACATGGAAAGAAATCCAAGAAAAAATTAATAGCGATGAAGATGAAATTGAACATAAAAGTGGTGGAAAAAATTCGTTTAACGCTATTATTATGCAAATTGTAATAATAGATTTTATATTTAGTTTTGATAGTATTTTAGCGGCTGTTGGTGTGAGTGGGGTAGTATTAATTATGATTAGTGCCGTAATAATTAGTATGATTTTAATGATTTTATTTAGTGGTGTAGTGGCCGATTTTATAAATAAAAATCAAGGTATAAAAATGATTGCCCTCTCTTTTTTATTAGCCATTGGCGGTATTTTATTGGCCGAAGGCATTATAGATGCCTATAATTTTACAGTGCCTGAAATTGAGCACATTGAACTAAATAAAAATTACGCTTACATAGCCCTTGCCTTTGCCTTAATGAACGAAGTATTTAATATGCGCGAAAAAAAGGCAAAACGTAAACGAGATTTGGAATTGTAGATTGATGAATGTTCTTCGGTTGCGCTCAAATGGTTATTAGTGTGGTTACATCAAATTTTTAATTAGTTTAATGTTAAATTTATTTGTTTTCGCCAACACATATAAAATTTTGATGCTAAACCACAATTGCGATAAGAATTATAATATTAATTAAAAATTGCCAGTTAGATGGTTGATTTCTAATACCTCAAAATAACGTAACAATTTACTTTAAATATACTTTAAAATGATGGTTGTACAATTATGACTTACCTTACTCTTATAATTTTACTCCTATTAAAGTAACATCATCTACTTGAAAATTATTCCTCTTCCATTTTTCAAATGAATACTCAACTATTTCTCCTTGTAGCTCCATCCTTTCATTTTTGTTTTTAGTAATTAAATTTAAAAGATTTTTCCGCATAAACTTTTTCCCCTTTGGCCCACCAAATTGATCCGGTAACCCATCAGTAAACATGTATATCAAATCACCACTAGCATACTCCTTAATTATTTTGTTAAATTTTTTTCCGCCTTGCAATTCATTTCCACCAATAGATTGTCTGTCTGCTTCTAAAACAACTAACTCGTCTTTTACAAACATATAGGCATTATTATAAGCTCCTGCGTATGAAATTATATTGTCTTTCATATCTATAACGCATAATGATATCGCCATACCATCTCTTAAATGATCGGACAATTGACTTTTTTTAAACAGTTTAATAATAGCCAAATCCATTTCTTCTAAAATACGGTTTGGTTCAAATATTTTTTTATCAATAATAATATGATCTAATAATTGATGACCAACCATCGACATTAATGCGCCTGGAACTCCATGCCCAGTGCAATCTGCACATGCATAAAATATTTTATTTGCTGTTTTATGAAGCCAATAAAAATCACCACTAATAATATCTTTGGGTTTATAAAAAACAAATGCCTCTTTAAATACTAGATTCATTATGTCGTTAGTTGGTAAAATGGCTCTTTGTATTCTATTGGCATAATTAATACTATCATTAATATCTTTATTCATATCAATTAACTTCTGATTAGCTTTTTTGAGTTGTTCTGTTCTGTCTTCAATTTTCATTTCAAGTTGAACTAACATCGTTTCTAGCTCTTTTTCAGTTTCATATCTGTTTAACCAACTAATTATCATTTTTGAAATAGCATCAATCAACAACTGCTGTTCAACAAATAATACTTCTTGGTGTTTGCTCACAGATTTTGTTAAATAAAAAATTTCTAATTGCCCTTTTTTATCTCTATGGGTTTTAAAAGCTACGTTTAATGTAATAGGCGTTTCAATAAAGTTAGTTGTACGGTATTCAAAATTATTAAATACTATTCTAGCGTATATTTTTTGTTTAAACTGGGCCGCAGAAGGTAAAGTATCCACTATTTTTTGTAAAACATAATTAATATTTCTATTCGTGTCCAATAAATCAAACAAATAATAAAACAAACTTTGTTCAGATAGTCCTTTACTATATTTACCTAACTTTTGAGTAACCTCAGTAGTTTTTTTAGATGGTTGTATCACTCCCTGGTTTTTAAAAGTAATAGTGGATGAAGGTTGAATACTAAATGGACTTGCTTTCATACTAATGTATATTTATTTCAACAAAGTATCTTAAAACAAGTTGAAATATTTATACAGAAAGAACTGAAATCTTACATCACTTACTAATATTTTATTTTTTGTAATTAATAGGCGTTATAAAACAAAAATATAAAAATACTTACGGCCGTTAAGCTTAATGTATTTATTGAATTTATTGCCCGAAGTTTATGCTTTTATTTTGTAACGAATAATTAAAAACGTTTATATCATGAAAAATCAAAAAACTAAATTTGGGCAAAAAGTTCAGTACACTTTTAAAGGAGTTTGTATTTTAGCATTATCATTTTCTTTAAATAATGCTATGCATTCACAAAATGAAAAAACTAAGTTTGGAATATCCGCAACTACTTCTATGAGCGGTCAAGGTTTTGGAGCAATGTATACACCTAGTCTATTTTATAAATTAAATGACTGTAAAATAGAGTTAGGCCTAAACATTCAAAAACGCAAATTTAATATTTCAGGTATGCAAATAAACTTTGAGTATACATTATTTGATGAATCAAAAGAATATAATAATAGTTGCGCTGGTGATTTAGAATTATTTGTATATTCTACTATTAAATATAATTGTAATGCTTATTTATCCAAGTCTCAAATTAATAGCGAAAAAATGATTGTTACAGACTCTAAGATACCATTTGATGATTTAAAGTTTACTGCCCTTGAAGCGTATATTGGGTTTGGATTGAATGTGAAGCTAACCGAAAGACTAAAATGCTGTAATTCTATAGGTTTTGGTGGCTGGAAAACACTTAAAGGCGAACGTTATCTTTTTAGAGATTATAACGGAGTTTCAATAATGTTAACAACTGGTTTAGCTTTAAATTTTTAATAAAATATAAAGTAAAAAATATAATATTTCAAATTATATGATAAACGCAACTATTTAAATTGTAACAAAAAAATATATTTAATCAAATGAATATATTTTTAATCATACTACATTTATCTTTTAATTATATTTATATTTGTAATATATCATGAGAAAAACATTAAAAATTAAAAAACCAACATGCAGTTATAGCACTGTTATGCTTATTGATGATAATGATATGGATAACTTTATTAATCAAAAAATTATTGAAGCGAACTCTTTTGCTGACAAAATTTATACCAATACAAATGGATTAAGTGCTCTTGAATTTCTTAATAATTTATATGTAAACAAAGATACTTTAGAAGAAATGTTGCCAGAGGTTATTTTCGTAGATTTGAATATGCCTGTGCTTAATGGATTTCGGTTTATTGAAAAATTTTATGAAATGCCTCAGGAATTTGTAAAAACGTGTAAAATTGTTATTCTTACCTCTTCTTTAAATGCTGAAGACAGGGAGATTGCTAAAAGACTAAAGCCAAATATCATCTTCTTAAATAAGCCTCTTACGCAGGAATCACTTTCTTCTATTTCCTGATGACAAAAACTCCAGTTCTGGCATTAAGTAGCTTAAAACTTTTTTATCCTTAGAATTATAAAACTCAAACTGTTCTAAGCTATCTTTATATTTCTTTAACGTCGCTGTTTTATTAATACCGTTTATTAATATGTTAAATAATTTAATTCCTTCTTTAATGTTTCTATATTCTTTTGTTTTAATAGAAGCTAATTTTCTTCCCAGACCTTTTAGAATGTTTTCTGCCAATTCAAATTCATTTTGCGAAATATAGAGAAAGGCTAAGGATAGCTTTATTTCACTTTCGATATAAAAAAAATTTTTAAAACTAATTTCATTTAATAAATCGTTTAGAGTTGATATACTTTTTTTAGTTTTATCGTCGTAAAATAAAGAAATTCCTTTGTAAAACTTACAAATAACATCTGTATACAAGTCTTTACTATCAAAATACATATCTTCAAAATGTTTACCAATTTCTGTTTTCTGTTCTTGCTTCAACAAATAGTCTATTTTTGATAATAAAAATTTAAAGGCTAAACATGAGTTATTTTGAAGTAACCATTTTTGAGAATATTTTTCTAATTCGTTATAATATATGCTAGCTTTTTTTAGTTGATTTAATGAAAAATAATATTCAAAATATAAAAATTTTATAACAGGATTAAAGTAATTTATTTTTGAATCGTTACTATACTGGAGCAATATTTTTTCACATGCACTCAAAAGATCCTCCACTGCAGGTTCATCTTTATAATCCATTTTAGCAAATAGTGTGGATTGTATTAAGATAATATTTAATATAAGTTCTATACGAGATGATTTATATAAAGAATAAATATTTTTAATTTCTTTAATTAATAACTTCATCAATTCAATATCGTTCAAAGCACCAGAAAAAAAGTAACTGGCAAGTGTTCGGTTAAAATTATATAATGTCTCCTCAGCCTTTTCTAACGAAAGAGTATAAGCTACCTGATTATTATATAACTGAGAATAAGCATAATATTTATCTGAGTAAAAATGTGCCTTTTTTAGTGCACTGTAAACGATGATTAGGTCGTTAGATGAATCAAGTGCAATGTATTTATTTTCTAGTTCTTGAAGCATAGCAACGGTTATTTCATTAGGAAATTCATATAAATAATGAGTTAAATCAGAACTCACATTTATAGCCGCTTCGTTTAGTGATGAATTGTTGTTACTTAAAATAAATTTTTGTATCCTATCATATAGTCTTGACTTTAAAACATAATAAGAATTATCAGTACAGTTTAATTGATTTTTTATGTCATCGTCCGAAAGTAAGTCATTTTTATACTCGATTAGTAAAAAATGAAACTTAATAGAATTAGTCCCTTTTAAACTTTCTTTAAATTCGCTAAATTGTTCTTGACTTATTTTTGAAATAATTTTTTTAAGTTTATTCATTTTGGCTATTTAATTAATACTCTAATATAAACATAATTGTATTAAATTTTTTGTGGGTAATAGGCTTAATTAAATAACTTTTAGTATCACTTACTTGGTATCGTCTTTTAATGTATGCTTTCAAGTTCTTTTAGTTTTCATTAAATTTTAAAAAATAATTGTAAACGTTGTACCTTTATCAACCTTGCTTTCAACAGTAATTTTCCCTCCCATTGTATCAATCTGCGCTTTTGTTATATATAATCCTACTCCTTTAGCGTCAGGGTTTTTATGAAATGTTTTATTTAATTTAAACATATTTGACCCATGTTTTTTTAAATCAATTCCTAAACCATTATCACTAATTATTAATTGTATTTTATCATTTATTATACTTGTTTTAATATTTATAATAGGTGTACGTTTAAAAGAAGAATATTTTAAGGCATTACTCAACAAATTTTGAATAATACTTTCTAAATATATTTTAGAATACTCAATCGTTGATGCTTTAGAGAAATCGACATGTATCTCAGCTTGCGCGTCTTTAATAGAATACTCAAGATTAGCTATTACTTTATTATAAATTGATAGGAAACTTATTTTAGATATCGTTTTATTTGCATCATTTTGTATAATTAGTACATCCACCAAACTATTAAGCGTTTCGCTCAGTTTTTCAACTATTTGCTCAAACTTACCAAATAAAACTTCTTTACCAACTGATGTCTTTTCTCTTTTATAAATATCAATAAGCGATGATAAATTGGAAACTGGCGAACGTAAATTGTGAGAGGTTATATAAGCAAAATCTTCTAATTGTTTTACTTTTTTAATAAAATGATCATTCGGTAATTTTTCTGATACATCTTTTATAGTAGCAGTTATTAAACCGCCTTTTTTTGTTGGAACTATACTTATCTTTATCGGAAACTCGCTGCCATCTTTTCTTTTTCCAAAAAGCGACAGCTCATTATTCATACTGTTAACATGCGGAAAATTAAAATAAGATTCTTTAAGTTTTTTGTAATTTATTAAAAATCTTTTAGCTATCAATTCTTCTAGCCCTCTACCCAAAAGTTCTTTTGTTTGATACCCAAATATTTTTTCGGCATTTAAATTAACAAATTTAACAGTACCTTTTGTATTAAAAATAATCATAGCCTCAGTATAACATTCTATTACTTCCTTAAAATCTTTATTTTTTTTCATAGTAGTTTAGCTATAAAATAACTTAAAATAAAGTAATACCTAATCTAATTGGAGTGTTTTTTAAATAGGTTTATTGCCTTTGTATTACTTATTATTACTAATAATTTCCTGTTTATATAAATCTTTTTTTATATTATATGTATAAAGCTGGTTATAATCAAACCCTTGTTTTAATTTATCAAATTGGATAATTGCAATAGGAAAATCTTTCGTATCTTGATCTAATTTTTCTTCTTCTACAATATTTATTAACTCAGTTTCAAATTCAAATATAAAGTAGTCTTTCAGGTATTTACTTTCAGGGATGTATGTATTTATAACTATTAATTTAGATAGATAACCTTTTTTATAAATTTTTAATGAATAGAAGCAGTTTTTTTGTAAACCAAAAGAAAACATTTCGTTGTCGCTTTCCAAAACGGAATCAATAACTTTATTGTTTTCCATAAGCTGCACTTTATAAACATCATCTTTCATCTTTTCTCTAATAATAGCCCTCCCTCTAATTTCCAGATAAACTACACTATCTTTTTTATTTGAAAAGATACTAACGTTTGCATAAGCAAATTGAATTTGCATAAATAATACTACTACTAGTAATGATTTAGTAATTGTTCTCATGATTTTATATTTTAATTTTTTGTAAAATTAGGAAGCCTATAACATACTACTATCTCAAAATAAATATAGTATTACCCATGTAAGATTTACTACAAAACTGTAACGTGTGAATAAATTTTATCATGATAAAAACTAAAAACAATATGGTTAAATGCTATACTGTATTTTGCTATTTTAACGGTTATTTGTTGTGTTAAATTTTATTTAACCTATACTTATATTTCTAAGCCCCAACCTAATTATTAAAAAATCAAGCAGCACCAGACTAACCATAATTTTTTGCTTGTAAACTCGTGTAATAGTTATTTTTTGCCACAATGCCATGTAGTTTAAATATGCTAAAATATTATTTAAAATAAATAGATTTAGTATTGTTTTACTAAACAATAATGCTTAAATTAGATACATGAAAGGCTTTATTTCTGTATTAATTGGAAAACCAATTTGGAGTGGCATTACTGTTTTTATAATAGCGGCATTCCTAACTTTTGGTATTGCCTATCAAAGTTATTTAATTAATAAGAATCAAAAAAAAACTGAAGTTCTTAAAGAAATCAATTCGGTTAATTACAACTTAAAAACTGCTATAAGTAATGGCTTATCTGCAACAAAAACTTTAGCTTTTATAATTAATAGGTATGGTACACCAAAAGATTTTGACAGCCTTGCAAAAAATATATTAGAATCTTGTAAATATATCGACGCTCTTGAGTTAACTAAAAAAGGACTTATAACTAACATTTATCCACTAAAGGGTAATGAGTCTGCAATAGGCTTTGATGTTTTAGCAGATAGTATTGCTAATAAAGAAGCCTATAAAGCAATTAAGAAAAAAGAACTTTATTTTGCAGGCCCTTTGGAATTAAAACAAGGAGGCCTTGCTGTGGTTGGCAGACTTCCATTTTTTGTAGATAATAAGTTTGAAGGTTTCTCGGTGGTTATTATTAAACTCTCAACGCTTTTAAAAGCCGCCGGCATATCTCTTCAAAACAAACAATTTATTTACCAGTTATCAAAAATAAATCCTACTACTTTGCAGGAAGATTTTTTTCTATCTACAGATGTTCCTTTTGATAAAACAAAATCAATTTCAGTTATGCTACCTGATAGAGAGTGGAAGTTGTATGTGATGCAGAAGGATACGAAGATGCCTTTTGAGGTATTTGCGTTCTCTCTTCTTGGATTTGTTTTTTCTATAACTGCAGGTTTATTTATTTGGTATTTAAAACGTCTGCCAGAAAAGTTAAATCACTTGGTAGATAAAAAAACAATTGAATTAATTAATATACAAAAGAATGTTAAACATAGTGAAGCGCGATTAGGCGAAGCTCAGGAAGTTGCAAAAATTGGTAGCTGGGAAACCAACCTCGTAACTTTTGATGTTTTATGGTCTAAAGAGACTTTTCGGATTTTTGAAATTGATGAATGTAATCACACAACATCACATCCAAATTTTTTGAAGTTTGTGCATCCCGAAGACCGAAAAAAAGTGGACGATGCGTTTCTAAATTCTTTAAACAATAACATATTAAATACAATAGAACATAGAATTGTTTCTCCTAAAGGTAAAACAAAATATGTAGAAGAACGCTGGCGAGTTTTTAAAAATGAAGAAGGCAAGCCAGTAACTGCAATAGGAACCTGTCACGATATAAGTGAGCGGATAATAGCACAAGCAGCATTAAAAGAAAGTGAAAAAAAATACAAATACCTTTTTGAAAGTAATCCAATGCCCATGATATTATGGGAGTTTAAAACACTAAAAATTATAGATTGTAACGAAGAAGCCTTAATAAAATACGGATATTCCAGAGATGAATTTTTGAGTTTGACCATTAAAGACTTAAGACCCGTAGAGGATATTCCGCTTATTGAGGATCGGGTAAAGTCTGAGGAAACTTATGGTAGAATTCACAAGAAAGTGTGGCGACACAAGAAAAAAAATGGAGAGTTGATGTTTATTTCCATTACCGCGCATCTAATAAACTATGAAGGAAAAAGAGTTTCATTAGTGCTGTTGGATGATGTGACTGACAAGTTAAAAGCAGAGGCCGAGATCACATCCTCTTATAATCAGTTACAGGAATTAACCACGCATTTACAGTTTGTTAGAGAAAAAGAGAGAACAAGAATTGCACGTGAAATACATGATGAACTTGGCCAACAACTAACTGCCTTAAAAATGGATATCTCATGGATCATTAAAAAACTAGTTTTGAGTGATAAACCCATCACAGAAAAATTATCAAACATGATTGGTCTTATTGATGATACAGTAAAAATGGTAAGAAGAATTTCCTCAGACCTTCGTCCGGGAATTCTCGATGATCTGGGGCTAATTCCTGCACTTGAATGGCAAGGAGAGGAATATGAGAAACGTACTGGTATTAAATGGAACTTTTGTACTAATATAAGTGACATTCCTCTGGATCAAACTATTTCAACTAATATATTTAGAATCTTCCAGGAAGCATTAACAAATATTATTAGGCACTCTGCTGCCACTCAAATTAATACCTCTGTTGAAAAAATAGGAGAGTATTTAGAACTCACTATAAAAGACAATGGAAAAGGTTTTAATGTGGGTAAATTAAGAAATAAAGATTCTTGGGGAATAGTGGGGATAAAAGAAAGAGCCGCACTTTTGAACGGAAAATTAGTAATTGAAAGTGAAAAATTAAAAGGTACTACTATAACATTAAAAATACCATTAAATTAAAAAAAATGATGAATTTTTTGATTGCAGATGACCATGCCATTGTTCGAAAAGGATTAGTGCTAGTTTTGCGCGAAGAATTTCCAGATGCTGAAATTACAGAAGTTTCCAATGGTCATGAAGTATTCGATCAATTGTGTAAACAAAACTGGGATGTTATTTTACTCGATATATCTATGCCTGGCCGCAATGGAATTGAAATTTTAAAGCAAATAAGAGCAAATGAAATTAAGGCACCTATATTAATGATTAGTATGCATTCTGAAGAGCAGTATGCCTTAAGAGCCTTAAAAGCTGGCGCCTCTGGTTTTGTAAATAAAGAAAGTGCAACTGAAGAATTGCTAATTGCTATACGTAAAGTATTATCTGGAAAAAAATATGTTTCTGCTTCCTTAACCGAAAAACTAGCCGAAACATTTGGAGAAAATCCTGATCACGAACAACTTTCTGACAGAGAAATGCAGGTACTCCAATTAATTGCTTCTGGTAAAACAGTATCGGAGATTGCTTCAGAAATTTCTCTCAGCGTAAATACCATAAGCACCTACCGCACACGTGTTCTTGAAAAACTAAACCTGAACAACAATGCAGAAATTACCAGATACGCCTTGGATAATAAACTTATCTAAATTTTAGTTTGTAGTACAAAATACTACATACTTTTCATAATTCGCCCTATTTTGCACCTCTTTTCATTTGTGGTTATTTGTAAAAAAACCGTGAATGAAAATACAATAATACCTATCTTAAAAGTTATTACAGTTGATGATTCGTCAGTTATAGCACAACGAACCGAATTAATTCTCCGAGAAATTGAAGGTTTAGCGTTTTTAGGAAACGCTTTCAGTATTTCATCTGCTCAAAATTTAATAAATAAGCTTAAACCCGATGTTGTTATACTTGACATTAATCTTTCAGTTGGCGAAGAAGAGCAAACAGGAATAGATCTTCTTATTGAGTTGCGTCAAAATTTTCCGGAAATAAAGATTATTATATTTACTAATCACAATGAACTTCACTATCGTCTTATTTGCTTTGAAAAAGGTGCAAATTATTTTTTCGATAAATCAAACGAATCACACAAAATTATTGAAGTATTAAAGCTATGGATGCTCAAAAAATTAAACTTAGATAGTTGAGGAGATAGTCTAAAAAATCTACATGCGGAGGATAATTAGGAAACTGCGTTTAAGTATGTTGGATTAAAAGAACAAAGAAAGCATAAAATAAATACCAAACTGATGTAACTTAATTGTAGAGGAACTAGAAGTAATATTACACTAAATAAAAAATGAAATCAAACCACTTTAACTTTTGGGCTATTTATAAAAACTTTGTGCAAACAGTTGTTTTGCATCATACAAATCAAGATTTAAAAAAAGTTTATTATTGGAGAAACGAAACTTTTTGTAGCATTCTAACCTATATCACTCCACTAAGCATAATCGCACTTATTCCTGGTATTTTTATGGCCTTTATTGGCAAAGTTGCTGTAGTTGGCGTTGTAGATTTATTTACCTTTTTTTGTATGGTTATTATAACGTTAAGTCCCGGAATAAAATTGGAACTACGGAAATCTATTTTTATTTTCATTCTATATTGTTTATCATTTACTCTTCTGTATTATTTGCCTTTGCCAGGTGCTGGGCTTTTGTTTTTGCTTACAATTACAGTTTTTACATCTCTTATTTATTCTTCTGCTGCTGCCTATTATTCAGCCTGGGCAAATACACTTATTTGTGTGTGTTTTGCACTCTTAATCTATTTTAAAATAAATATTCCCATATCTACTAGTTATAGTTTTGGTGCGTGGATTGCTATTTCTTCAAATCTTATTTTGTTAAGCTTTGCATTTACAAAATGCTCAGATGTTTTACTTGTAGGGATAGAAAATTCTATAAATGAAAATAAAATTACAGAGTTAAAACTTGAAAAAACAACTCGGCTTTATCAGTTCATAAGCCAAATCAACCAGAGTATTGTTCATACAAAAGATGAAGAAACACTTTTTGAAAAGTGCTGCCATATTGCATTTGCAACTGGCAAGTTTAAAATGGTTTGGATTGGGAAGTTTGACTACGATTACAAAAAAATACTTCTCTCACATCAAAATGGCATACCCTATAGTAGCATCCCTCTATTTAGCGCCTCTTATCAAAACAATGGGCCTCAGGATTATGTTTTGCGTTCAGACTCTTATTATGTTTGCAATGATATTGAAAGTGATTTGGAATTGGATAACTGGAAACCATTTGCGGCACTTAATGGCATTAAGTCGTGTATAATATTACCTATCAGGAAAGAAGGAGTAATTATTGGTAGTTTTAACATCTATGCAGAGGAGATTAACTTTTTTGATGCTGCTGAAATTGCACTATTACAGGAAGCAACAGGTGATATTTCTTTTGCACTAGATATTTTTGAGAAAGAAAAACGTCATAAACTAGCCGAAGAAATAATTATTGAAAACGAAAATCGTTTCCGCTCGCTTATCGAAAAAAGTAACGATATAAAAACGTTGACAGACATTAATGGAGATTTTATTTATGGAAGTCCCTCAATTACTAAATTGTTTGGATACTCTATCGAGGAATTTCTGCATAAATCAGCCTTCACGTTTTTTCACCCTGAGGATCTTCCTCATCTGATTAGGAAAAGAACCACTATTATTCAAGTTCCTGGCGCATCATTTTCATTTCAATACCGCTTATTACATAAAAATGGAACATGGATATGGTGCGAGGGAACGTTGACCAATATGCTTCATGAGCCTGGAATAAATGCGTTTGTATCTAATTTTAGGGATATATCGGAACGTAAACAGGCCGAAGAGCGGCACATCATAATTTCCAACAACTTGCAAATAGCTTTAACTAATTTGCAAAAATTTATGGATTTATCATTAGATATTATTTGTTCAATAGATGAAGAGGGGAAATTTGTAAACGTAAGTAAGGCAGTAGAAAATATATTTGGGTATCACGCTAGCGAGTTAGTTGGCAAAAAATATATCAATATGGTATTGAGTGAAGATGTGGAAAAAACAAATAAGGCTGCTGAAAAGGCAATCGATGGAGATCCTATCAATTTTTTTGAAAATAGGTGCAGGCACAAAAATGGAACTATTGTAAATATACTTTGGTCTGCAAGATGGGATGATGACTCTAAGCTGATATATTGTATCGCTAAAGATATTACCGATATAACGAATAAGGGAGAGCAAATAAAAAAAAGCGAATTATTTAACCGCAGCCTTATAAATTCTATAACTGCCCACATTGCCGTAGTAGATCAACAAGGTACCATTATGGCTGTGAATAATGCATGGAACGAGTTTGGCTCGAAGAATGGAGTGACAGCGCTGGGACGAGTTGGAAAAGGGGCAAATTATTTTGATGCATGCGAAAAAGCAGCTATGGCCGGTGATGATATAGCGGGCCAGGTACTACAAGGTATGAAAGACATACTGAACGAAAAACAAAATGTTTTTTATTTAGAATATCCGTGTCACTCCCCTAAAGAGAAAAGGTGGTTTGCTATTCGCGTTATGAAATTTGAAGGAAAGGAACGCCTAATTATAACATTGCATACAGACATTACGGATAGAAAAAAAGAGGAAAAAGAGAGAGAAAAAATAACCCGCGATCTTGTTCAACGAAATAATAATTTAGAGCAATTTTCTTACATCGTTTCACATAATTTAAGGGCTCCGGTTGTTAATATTCTCGGATTTGCAGAATTAATGAAATACGAAAATTCCAACCAGCGTATTATTATGGACTCTATGAAAGGTATGGCAACTGCTGCAAAAAATTTAGATGATGTAATTAAGGACATGAATGAGATTTTGCAAACAACAACAATCGTTTCGGAAAATATAGAGGAAGTACATTTTCAACGTTTAGTTGAAGACATTTCGCTTAGTATTAATAACAGTATAAAAAAGGAAAACGTAGTAATTATAACCGATTTTAGAAGTATAGAAAAAATGCTATCTGTTAAGACTTATTTATACAGTATTTTTTATAATCTAATCATAAATAGCATCAAGTTTCGCAAGCCATACGCTAGTCCTATTATTGAAATAAAAAGCGAAAGAACTTCAAATGGGATACTGTTAATTTTTAAGGATAATGGAATAGGTATTGACCTTGAAAAAAATAAGGAAAGCTTATTTGGGCTTTACAAACGTTTTCACTTACACATAGAAGGAAAAGGTATGGGAATGTTTATGACGAAAACACATATTGAAACACTTGGTGGAAAAATTTCAATTAGTAGTGAAGTAAATAAAGGAACTGAGCTTACGGTTGAATTTAAAAATAACGATTAATGAAATTAAAAAATAATTTTTTAATAATTGATATGATTCTACAACAAGTTTTTTGTATAGTTTAATATTAAAGTATACGCTTGGCAATAAAATTTATGTCAAATGCTTTAATTTTGCAGTTGACGGCGTAAACTACATAAAAAACGAATTCAAAAATTCAGTTGCAAATTTACAAACCATAGTGTTTCTCGATATTAACATGCCCATATTAAATGGTTGGGATGTACTTGATTTGATTAGTAAAATGGATAAAAATATAAAAAAACAACTCATTATATTTATTTCGTCTTCTTCCATCTATTCTCATGATAGAGAACGCGCAATGAATCACGCATTAGTTACTGATTTTATTGAAAAATCATTAACTGTAGAAAAAGTACAAGCTCTTTTTAAATTGAACCATAGGGTTACTAAAGAGCAAAAACAACCTTTGTATATGCTTTAGTGACAGTATTTTAAAATCAATTTACTACTCACTTTAATTGATTAGATTTTATCTTTTTTTAAAAATTTAAATTTTAAAATAAGCTTGTTATTAAGTTAATAAATTTTTAACATATCTTCGTAAAGTTTTAATCCGCATTCAGTAATATTGTTTTACGGTTGTTGATTAGCTAATAACTATTTGCCATTAACTTAAATAAATGAATTACGATTTTTATAACGGCGAAGTTCTTTTAATTGATAAGCCCTATACCTGGAGCAGTTTTCAGGCTGTAAATAAAATTAAACATGCTATAAAGAATCATCCTTCTTTTATTATAAATGATGCATCGACAGGTTTTGAACCTAAAAAAATAAAACCAAAAGTTGGTCACGCTGGCACTTTAGACCCCTTAGCGACAGGTTTATTAATCGTTTGCACTGGTAAAAAAACAAAAACTATAAATCAATTAATGGGAATGGAAAAAGAGTACACTGGTACTTTTTTTATTGGAGCAACCACTCCATGTTATGATTTAGAAAAACCTGTTGATTTTAATTTTCCAACGGAACATATTACCGAAAATGATATTTTGCAAACAGCTAAAGCTTTTATTGGTTTGCAACAACAAGTACCCCCTTTATTTAGCGCCGTGCAAATTAATGGCAAACGCGCTTATGAATATGCAAGGGCTGGAGAGGAGATGGAATTAAAATCGCGCGAAATAGAAATTAAAGAATTTGAAATTACCAATGTAAAGTTGCCAACGGTTAGTTTTAAAATTGTGTGTAGCAAAGGCACTTACATTCGTAGTATTGCTCGCGACTATGGTTTGGCGCTTAATAGCGGCGCGCACCTAACAAAACTGTGTAGAACAAAAATTGGAAATTTTAATTTGAAGGATGCTATTAGTCCACAACAATTTTCGGAATTAATGAACCCATAAGTGTAAAAAGTATTTCAACAACTAACAAATATTTAATAGTAATTGCAGGCCCCACTGCTGTTGGCAAAACAGCTTTAGCAATTGAATTAGCGAGGCATTATAAAACCGTTATAGTGAGCGCTGATGCCCGACAGTTTTATAGAGAATTAAATATAGGAACAGCAAAACCCAGTGAGGAGCAGCTAAATCACGTTCAACATTATTTTATTGGTACAAAATCTATTACAGATTTATATGGCGCTGGGCATTACGAAAAAGATGCTATAGAATTGTTGAATAATTTATTTATAAATTATGATTTGGTTTTTTTAGTGGGTGGTTCGGGGCTATATATTGACGCTATTTTAAATGGTATTGATGATTTTATTGAAGTGCCTATTGAATTTAGAGAAAAATTAAATAAAAAATTTGAAGAAAATGGTTTGGCATTTATTCAACAAAAACTAAAAACTTTAGATGAGGATTATTATAATTTTGTGGATATACATAACTCGCAACGCATAATAAGAGCTATTGAAGTATGCCAATTTACTGGCAAAACATACTCTTCGTTTTTAAATAAACAAAAAGTACAACGCAACTTTATACCCATTAAAATTTTAATAACTACCAATAGAGAAAAACTGTATTCGAAAATAAATTTACGAGTTGATGAAATGATGACGGAGGGTTTATTAGAAGAGGTTAAACAATTACAAAAGTATAAACATTTAAATGCGTTAAAAACAGTAGGCTATAAAGAGTTATTTGACTTTATAGATGAGAGGACAACATTAAAATTTGCAGTTGAAAAAATAAAACAACATACCCGCAATTATGCCAAAAGACAATTGACTTGGTTTAAAAATAAAGATACGTTTGAAGAGTTTGAACCAACAGATGTTGAAAAAATTAAAGGATATATCGATATTATAATGACGCATGGCTAAACTATTTTCGTTTATTGGTGATTATAAAAACTTAGAAAAACCCGTTTTAAACGTAATAATTTCTGAATTTTTTATTCAATTAGTAAATGCAACATTTATGAATATTTTGCCTTTGTATATGACACGCAAAGGTTATAGCGATGAGGATATTGCATTGTTTATTACGTTTAGGTTTTTAGGGGTATTTATTTTGGCTTTGCCTTTAGGCAATTTAATTAAAAGTAAAAAGTTAATGCCCTTATTTTATTTATCAAATATATGCGTGCCTTTATTTGGTATAGCCATTGTTTTATCTATTGCATTTCAGCTAAAATATTTAACACTAATTAGTTTATTATTATGGGGCGCATCGTTTACATTTATGCAAATACCAATTTCACCATTTATTTTGCGGAACGCAAAAAAAGAAAATCATACGGCTGGCATCTCTTTAAGCTATAGCACATGGAGCTTTGCCGGAATTTTAAGTGGTATTGTTATTGCTGTATTAGATAGCATCAACCCCTATTTTTTTAACGAACAATTTATTTTATTATTATTTTCAGGTTTAGGATTATTTGGTTTACTTTTTCTTTTTAAAATAAAAAACTTTAAGGAAATAGTGGTTGAACATCAAAAAGTAAAAACAAAATCTACCGAAAAAACGGACTGGAAACTAATTTTTAAAGCTTTAATTCCTACCTTAATAATAGCCACTGGTGCGGGTTTAACCATACCTTTTATAAGTTTGTTTTTTGATAAAGTACATCATTTAGATAAAGGTGGCTTTTCTATATTAAGTTCAGTTGCTGCGGTATTAGTTGCATACAGTGCTATGATGGTGCCCAAAATTAAACAAAGTATTGGGTATAAAATTGCCATACCTACCACACAGTCTTTAGCTGTAATATCGTTAGTGGCTTTGGCTACTACCCAATTTTATAGTCAGTATTCCATTGCTATTATTATTGCAGCCGCTTGTTATTTATTACGCCAACCACTTATGAATGTAGCAGGACCAATGACTACAGAGTTAATTTTAAATTACGTTGGCCAAAAAAATAGAGAAATTACAAGTGCACTAACAGCAGCCATTTGGAGTGGAAGTTGGGTAATAAGTGGCTTTATGGTTAAAATTTTATTTGCCCATCATTTTCAGTTTGCAAATATTTTTTTAATAACATCGTTACTTTATGCCTTTGGTGTTATTATGTATTATTTACTTATCTTAGATTATAGTAAACGCGAAAAACAAGGTTTAATTGAAGAATAAAATTTTATACTTATTTATTTTTTTAGGATATTTTAATTCATTATCCTCTCAAACATTAGAATTACCAATATCTAATGCTAGTACGCAATTATTTTCAAACTCTATTTTTTGTTTTGGTATAAAAAATAACGTTTCGACGAGCCCAATGAACAATGGTAGTAAATTATGTATCTACAAATTAAATATGAAATTACAGCTTATGGATAGCTTACTTATTAACGTTCAAAAAGATGATTATTTACAATTGTATAGCGATACATTACATAATTATTTAAATATATACTTACAAAAGAAAAACAAAAATACACTTGCAATTTTTAGGATTAATTCTAAATTAAAAATTGAGGTCGTAATTGATAATGTGGATATAGCCCATTTAAACACTATTTCTGATTTTGAAACGGAAGTACTACGTTACCAAAATCAAGTATATACTATTAAATATGTTTCAGATACTGCTGGCAAACAATTTTACGTTAATAAATATAATTTAAAAAACATGTATAATAATTTTGAATACGAAAAAATTTGGCAATTTCCGTTTGAACGAAAAAATATAAATACGGCACATTTAATTTTTGCAAATAAATTAAATTTATTTTTATATGTAAATGTTTTGGGTGGCACTAAAAGCGGCCAATGGATTTTAAAATTAAATGCCGTTACTGGTAAATTAAGTAAAGCCACAAAATTAAATGATAAAAACGAAACTAATTTTTATCAATTTGGAAATTATAGTTTTGATACCTTATCTCAAACTTTTCATCTTGCTGGACAAAAATTTACCGAAACACAATTTAATCAAACAAAAAATAGTTTAAGTATTACTAACCAAGCTTTTGCTTGTGTTTATTATTCTCAGATAGACTCTACAGGCGAACAAATTTTAAAACAAGATTTTAAAATACCAATTATAGAACAAAAAATTGCAAATAAAAAGCCAAGTTCAAATTATGTTTTTAGAATAAATAAGTTAGAAATTGATAAAGAGGGGTTTGTGAATTTAGAAACGGATATTTTTAAAAGTATTAATTCAAATTTATGTTTTAATTACTGTAACACAATTAATTATAAATTAATTAATACCGATGGCCAATTTGCGTTAGAAAAAAATACAATGCAAATAAATCTTTTAATAGAAACGTATTTAACAACGCAAGATAATTTAGATATGAATGGTAAATTATGTGCTGATAGTTTAAATTGTTTTGAAACTATTTATTATAAAAATATCATCTTTCCAAAAAAGCTAAATTTTAAAATAGATGAACTTAACAATTCAGTTTATTTATTACAAAAAACGGATGTAAAAAAAGGAATTATAAATTATTCGCTTATTAGCCCAGTAAATAAAATATCTAAATTACAAAAAATAGAGGATATTTTAAAAACAGAAAACCCTTTATTGATAGGCGTTTCAAATAACCAATTTATAATTTCAAAACAAATGGCTATAGCTAGTTATCAATTAAAAATTTACAATTGGTAAGCGATAATTTTACCCCCCTGCTTTTTTAGCTTTGTAACCTTCTTTTGCTAATAAAACAATTAATTTTTCGCGATGGTCTCCTTGTATTAAAATATTACCATCTTTTGCGCCCCCGCCTCCGCCACATTTTTGTTTTAATAATTTTGCTAAACTTTCTAAATCACTTGTTGTACCAATAAAATCAGCTATACGGCTTACAAATTTGCCACCGCCTAATCTATCTAAATATATTTTTAAATTTTGTTGGTTTGGGGCAAGGGTAGTTTCGTGGTTTGTATCTTCGCTTTCAAATTTAAAATTAGGATTAGTGCTATACACCACATTTACTCTATTTTTATCTTTTTTACTCATCGTTTAAATTTAAAAAAAAATAATAAACTTATCACCGCAATACAAAATAGTAAACCAAAAAAATAATATATTTTATAAGTAGCAGTTTGTTTTTTTAGTTTAGTATCTGTTGCTTGTATTAAGGTGTCAACAAAATTATTTTCTAAATCATAATCTTTGTTTATTATATCAATACTATCCTGTAGGGCGTTTCGTTCTTTTAAATATTTAAAAGCTAATTCGTAATTTTTTATTTTTTCGTAATAATCGTATTTAATTATTAACGCTTGTAATTTTGCAGCTGTATAATTGTATTTATTTATAATACTATCAGCTATCTTTAAATTTAATATACCTAAGTTGGTTTCGTTTTTATGCATATAGGCATTTGAAATATTTAAATAGCTATCAGCCATTTCAATTTCATTATCCATTATAAATTTTAATTTAATAGAGTTTTGTGCATTGGCAATAGCCTTATCGTATTGTTGAAGAGAAGTATGCATTACTGCCAAGTTATTTAAACAAAGGGCTTGTATTTCATAATCGTTAATTGCTTTGGCCTTATCCATTGCTTTATTAAAGTATAATATAGCCGCATCTAAATTTTTTTCTACAACTTTTAAAGCGCCTAAATTTAAAAGCGTATTTGCAATTTGTTTTTGGTTATTTAAATCATTATTTATTTCTAATGCTTTTAAATAAGACTGTTCGGCAAGTTTATATTGGTGTAAATCAGTATATATATTACCTAAATTAGCTTCGCTTAAACCAATACCTTTTTTATCGTGTATAATAGTGCGCAGATTTAATGCAATTTTATGATAAGAAAGAGCGGTTTTTAAATCGCCTTTACGATAATATAAAATACCTAATAAATTATTTGCTTTGGCCGTGTAATAAGGCATACTTAATTTTTGAGCAAAATACTCCGCCTGTTTGGCGCATTGGTAGCTGTATTGTATATCAATGGTTCGTTTTTCAAATCCTTCTTCGTAAAATAAATTAACCTTATCGCTATCATTTTTAAAATTATTAGCTATCGTAAGTAACGAGTCGTAGTTTTGCGACTTAATGTTTAATAAGTTAATTAAAAATAAAAGTATAAATAGTGGCTTCACCTCGTTTCAAATATATAAATTTATTCCAAATTTTAAATAGTATTTTAATATGATTCATTACTTATTTTATCAAAAAAATCCAGCTTCACATTATGTATATATTGATTTAACTATAGATGACATTAGTAATGATGTTACTGAATTAGCATTAGCAGCATGGCGACCAGGTAGGTACGAGCTTGGAAATTTTTCTAAAAATATTAAACGTGTTGATGCTTTTAACGAAAATAACGAAGCGCTATCTTATACAAAAACAACTAAAGATGTTTGGCAAATTAATACCAAAAATTGTAAGCAATTAAAAGTTACATATAGCTATTACGCTGCTGAGTTAAATGCTGGCGCGTGTTTTGCAGACACACAACAACTTTATATTAATCCGGTGCATTGTTGTATGCAGGTGGTAGGTAAAGCACTTGAAGAGCATAGTGTTGAATTACAAATACCCCAAAACTATAAAATTGCCACATCGCTGCCTGTAACTAAAAATACCTTAGTTGCACAAAATTATGAAGAATTGGTAGATTCACCATTTATAGCATCGGCAGATATACAAACCTTTAGTTATATTGTCAATCAAACTACATTTTATTTACATTTTAATGGTATTTGTAAACCAAATTTAAAATTATATACAAAAAATTTTAGCGCCTTTACACAAAAAATGATTGATTTTTGGGGTGATTGCCCAGTTAACGAATACCATTTTTTGTTTCAAATATTAACGCATAAGTTTTATCATGGAGTTGAACATCAAAAAAATACGGTGGTAGCAATTGGCCCAGGCTATGCTATAAATAGCAACGATACCTATGAAGATGTATTGGGAGTGAGTTGTCACGAATTATTTCATTGCTGGAATATTAAATTTATTAGGCCAATCGAGATGTTACCATATAATTATAGTAAAGAAAATTATGCACGCACGGGCTATGTTTACGAAGGTTTCACAACTTATTATGGTGATAAATTATTATTTAGCAGCTCTGTTTTTAGTTTAGAACAATATTTTAAAACCATAGAAGAACGCTTAACAAAACATTTTCATAATTATGGGCGTTACAATTTAAGTGTGGCAGATAGTAGCTGGGATAATTGGTTAGATGGTTATGTGCCTGGCGTGCCCTATCGTAAAACAAGCATTTACGACGAAGGAAGTTTAATTGCATTTATGTTAGACGTAAAAATTTTAGAAGCCACTCAAAATAAAAAATCTTTGCGTGATGTGTGCGTTTTGCTTTACCAACGCTTTGGTAAGCAACACAAAGGCTATGCCGAGCAAGATATTATTAATTTAGTAAGCGAAGTAGCTGAGAAAGATTTTACTGCATTTTTTACTGATTACGTTTATACACCCAACGATTACGAAAAACCATTGCAACAATGTTTTAATTATTTAGGTATAGAATTTAGTAAAGATAATAACCCCCATACGGCCGATAATTGTTTTGGATTTAAGGTAACCTCCGATTTACATCATTCTGCAAAAGTAACCTCAGTGGCGCCTTACTCTCCGGCCTGGAAAGCAGGTTTGTTTGCTAACGACGAAATTATAGCTATAAATACTATTTTATTAAAAGATAATTGTAATAATTGGTTACACTATTTTATTGATGATGCTGAAATTACTTTAACTGTAAATAGTAATGGGCAACTTAAAACATTAATTTTACAAAAAGATAAAAAAGGAACTACTTACTTTTTTAACCCTAAATTAAAATTAAACCCAAATGCTACTGCACAAAATAAATTAGCTTTTGATAAATGGAACGAATTTTAGAAGGATTAAATTACGTATTATGAAATAGATAAAAATTTATCTATTAAAACTCAATTTATAGTTAAAAGTTTATTCCAAAAGTTATGGCATTTTGCATATACATATCTTTCCTCCTCTCAATTTTTAAATCATCCGCGTCCATGTTTTTAGAGTCAGAAGCAAGTGCATTTGTGTAATATACTTTTTTAGAAATAAAATATCCAATAGCTAAGTTGTATCCAATATTAAATCTTTCGTTTATATTATATTTTATACCTGCGCCGCTATTTAATGTAAGGTGTGTACCAACATTAACGCATTGCCTTTTCATATTATCTGATAAACGATTTACACCAATTCCTAAATAAATATAAGGCGCAAGTTTTGAGTTTTCTTTAAATATAATGTTATTTGCAAACTTATACTTAATGGCAACATTTCCAGATATCATTAATGATCTTAATTCCCCCATCCCAAGCCTATCTGTGCAGCCAGGACATCTTTGGTTAAGAGATACTACTCTGTTTGCATCAGCTTCTGTTTGACAGTATCCAAAATGACCAATAGAACCGCCAATATTAAAATCAAACGATTTATTTAAATACATGCCAAAGGTTGTATTTATACCAGCAAAACAAGTTGTATTAAATTTAAAAAAACTGTTTCCTAAATTGCCATTATAATTTTGCATATAACTACCAATACTTATTTCGTATTTATGTTTTTTGTTTTGAGAAATTGCAAGTGTGGTTAATAAAATTAATGCTATGATAGATAGATTTTTTCTCATACTTTATTTTTAATTATTATTTAATTGGCTTTGATAAAATTTATTAAAAGAAACATACGTTGACTTTATAGTTTTAGTATAAACGATAAACAACAATAAGAAATATACTTATTAATTTTCAATTACACCGTCGCCAGCATAAACACCATTTTTGTATATGGCTACACGGGTTAAAATACCGTTTTCGTTATAAATATAGGCTTTGCCTGTTAAAAACTGATTGTTTTTAAAATCGCCATCTTTAGTTACTTGCTTGTTAGCATTGTACAAAGTATGCTTGCCATTTAATACTAAAGGTTGTTTTGCCGCATCTGCAGGTTTCTCATCAGCTTTTAAAGCTAATTTTGGGGCAGCATCTGTTGGAACATCCGATTTTTTTACAAATTCTTTTTTAGGGTCGTAAGTTTTTATAGAGTTTACATCTACGCTACCGTTATTAAAGGTTTTTTCGGCCTTTAAATCGCCATTTTCGTGATATTCAGTAATTACACCAGTTTCTTTACCATTTACAAAATTACCTTTAACGGCAGTTTTACCGTTTTCAAATTTATAAACTTGCTCACCTTCGCGTTTACCACTTTCGTTAAACTTAAACTCGTGTTGCACTTCGCCATTGGCATAATATTGTTTAAACGTACCTACCCAACGGTTATTTTTCCATTGTCCTTCTTCTTCTACTTTTCCGTTTTCGTGATAAATAATAGCATAACCATCTGGTCTACCATTTACAAAGGTTACTTTGTTTTTTGTATTTCCATTACAAAAGTATTCCATCCAAATACCTATTTTACGATTTTCTTTATAGGCACCTTCTTCGGCTTTTTGGGTGGGGGCATAACAGGCATTTTGTTTGTGTTTACCAAATAATACCCATTTACCTTGCTTTCTACCAACAACATCTACAAAGTTAATAGTATCTTTAGAGTTTGGCATTAACTCAAATGTTTGTGCTACAACTTGGCCAATTATTGAATTGGTTGCAAAAACAATAATAACAGCTATAAATTTTAAATTCATTTTTAGTTAAGTTAAAAAATTGGTTATCATAAAGCTAGGAAATTAGTTTTGTAATTCAAACCATTTAAGGGTTATACTTTTCAACAATACGTGTTACTAAGGCTATATTTTAGACAAAGCGTTCTTTTTTTTCGATGAAAGAAAAGGATTTTAATACTTTAAAAAACACTTTTTTATAATGCTTGCGAAAATCCTTCTCTAATTTTATCGGCTTTGTACACGCCACCATATAATTTATCTTTTATTTTACTAAACGATTCTATGGTATATTTTACATCTTCTTGTGTATGTGTGGCTGTTGGTATTAGGCGTAAAATAATCATTCCTTTTGGTATTACTGGGTAAACAACCATAGAACAAAAAATGCCAAAATTTTCGCGTAAATCAATTACCATATTGGTAGCTTCGGGTATAGAGCCATTCATGTATACGGGCGTTACCATAGTATTAGTATCGCCAATATTAAAACCAGCATTTACCAAGCCTTTTTGAAGGCTGTTGGCTATTTCCCATAATTTAGTGCGGTACTCTGGGTGTTTGTTTAATAACTCTAAGCGTTTTAATAAGCCGTATACTAAAGGCAATGGCAGACTTTTTGCAAAAATTTGCGAACGCATGTTATAACGTAAAAAAGTAATAATTTCTTTATTAGAACTTAAAAAGCCACCAATTAAGGCAAATGATTTTGCAAAGGTGCCAAAGTAAATATCTATTCCATCTTGGCAATGTTGTTCTTCGCCTGTGCCACCACCATTTGGCCCCATAGTTCCTACGCCATGAGCATCATCTACAAATAAACGGAAAGAAAATTTTTTCTTTAAATCAATAATTTCTTTCAATTTTCCTTGGTCGCCACGCATACCAAAAACACCTTCGGTTATTACTAAAATAGCACCGCCGGTGGTTTCTGCTAATTTAGTAGCGCGAACCATTTGCTTTTCAAAATCTTCAATATCGTTGTGTTTAAATACATAGCGTTTGCCCATGTGTAAGCGCACACCATCTAAAATACAAGCATGGCTTTCGGCATCATATACAATTACATCGTGGCGATCCACAATAGCATCAATAGCGCTAACTACTGCTTGATAACCAAAGTTGCAAAGTATGGTATCTTCTTTTTGTACTAATGTTGATAATCCTTTTTCTAAATCTTCGTGGTAATCAGAATTTCCGCTCATCATCCGTGCGCCCATTGGGGCTGCTAAACCAAATTTTTCGGCACCTTCGGTATCGGTTTTTCTCACTTCAGGATGGTTGGCAAGGCCTAAATAGTTATTTAAACTCCAGTTTAGTAATTTTTTCCCTCTAAAATCCATGTGCGGGTTAATATCGCCTGTTAATTTTGGGAAGGTAAAATAACCATGAGATTCTTTGGCATGATCGCCAATGGGACCCATATTGGCTTTAATTTTATCGAATATATCTTTCATATAATTAGGAGTTAATGTGGTAATTAGCTATTGGGCTAATTGTTATGGCAGTAAAGATAAATAATTTATGACTACTGATTATGTAAATTTGTAAAAATACTTTTTATGTTTAAAACAAATACGTAAAAGTGTTGATTTTGCTGTGTTTAAATTAATATTTTGAAAATAAAGAATAGTAATTGTAAATAGTAGTGTTTATAAATTTAGAGGTGTTTGTTTTGCAAGAAAGGTAGGTATTGTGAGTTTTCACTTTTTCTTTTAATCCTACTACCTGTATTTATTTTATTTTTTAGGCCTCTCGTCTCATTCTTCCTACGGGTATATCAAGTTGTTCGCGGTATTTAGCAACCGTACGGCGAGCAATGTTATACCCTTTTTGGGTTAATTTTTTACATAATTCATCGTCGGTTAAGGGGTGTTGTTTATCTTCGTTATCAATATGGTATTTTAAAATATCTTTTATTTCGCGACTACTTACTTCTTCGCCACTATCGGTACTCATGCTTTCGCTAAAAAATGTTTTTAATAAAAATGTGCCATACGGTGTTTGTACATATTTGCTATTAGCTACCCTCGAAACGGTTGATAAATCTAAATTTACCCGCGTAGCAATATCTTTTAAAATCATGGGTTTTAGTTTACTTTCATCGCCAGTAATAAAATACTCGTCTTGTACTTCTAAAATACAATTCATACACAAAGCCAAGGTGGCATAACGTTGCTTTAAAGCATCAATAAACCATTCGGCGCTTTCTATTTTACTTTTTATAAAACCAGTAGCTTCTTTTGCGTTTTTGTCTTTATTTTTAGAGTACTCTTTAAGCATTTCAATATAATCTTTACTAATTTTTAAATCAGGTAGATTACGGCCGTTAATACTTAATTCAGGCTTGCCATCACTTACATTAACAATAAAATCGGGTATTACTTCGCTAGATGTGTTTTCTTTACTATCGTTATTTCCGGGCCTTGGGTTAAGGTGTTTTATTTCATCGATAATATCTTTTAATTCTTCGTTATCAATGCCCAAACGTTTTAAAATTTTTTCGTAATGTTTTTTACTAAATTCTTCCATGTGATGTTTTACAACTTCAATGGCTTGCGTTACTTCGCGCGTTTTTAGTGGTTTACGGTTTAGTTGTATTAATAAACATTCTTGTAAACTCCGTGCACCAACGCCAGGAGGGTCAAACGTATGAATTATTTTTAAAACATTTTCAATTTCGATTAAGGTAACTGTTAAGTTATAATTAAAGGCTAAATCGTCAATAATTAGTTCTAAATCCCGCCTAATATAGCCATCTTCATCCATACAGCCAATAAGGTAAGTGCCAATGGTATATTCGGTTTCGGTAATATCGCGTAAGCCTAATTGTTGTTCTAACAATTCTTGAAAACCCAAACCTTCTACAACCACAAATTCGCGGGTTTCGTCATCGGCTCCTTTATTGCTTATTTCGTATTTATAGGCATCTAACTCTTCGACGGCCATATAGTCTTCCATATCCACATCGTTTGTTTCAGAAACGGCTTCGTCTTTTATTACATCGCCATTATCGTCAACTTCTTCTTCAATAGTTTCGGTATCTGTATTTTCGTAAAGTTCTTCTTCAGTAGCGCTATCGCTATCTTCATCCAATGCTGGGTTAAGTTCTAACTCTTCTTTAATACGTTCTTCTAAAGCAAGGGTAGGCAACTGCAACAATTTCATTAATAAAATTTGTTGCGGCAATAATTTTTGCGAAAGTTTTAAATTTTGCGATTGCCTTAATGCCATTTTAGTATAAAGTATGACTTGTTAAGGATACCTCTTAATTTGTAATTACTAGCTTTTTGTATAGTTTTTCTTTACCTGAAGTAATTTCTAATAAATAAATACCGTTAGCAATTGCATCTTGTAAGAATAGGGTGTGTGTGGCATATTCGCCTAAAGTAGTTACATTATTATGGGTACCTACATTAATTTGCAAACCCGTAATAGATGTTAATTTTAAATCTACATTTAATATTGAGGAAGGAATTGTAAATTTAATTTCGTTTTTAACTGGGTTAGGAAACAACACAATGTTTTGATTTAATAAACTTTGCGATGTTAAGCCGGTAGGAGCTACTACTGTAATTGTTCCTTTCATACCCATACTAGCTACATGATTTTGACATACATAATAAATTGTACCTAATGTTGATGCAGTAAAGGTATAATTTGCAGTTTTTACACCAAAACCGCCACCTAATGGGGTTGTGCCATTTACTCCCCACGTTGTAGCACTAACCTCGGCTAACGAGTGAGAGGCGGATGCTTGTATTGTAATTACTTCTCCTGGGTTTACGGTTAATGTTGGCGGTGAGTAAGATGTGCCAAAAATTGTTATTGTCCATGAGGCTTTTGCTGCCGTATAAAATAAGGTTGTTAAAATTGATGCGTAAATTTTTTTCATATTATAGTTTTTTTAATGGTTACGAAACAAATATAGCTAAAATTTATTTTTTAATACAATAGCACTATCATTTTAAATTTCGAGTTAGAAATTATTTAACGTTAACCATTTGGTAATGCCTGAATTTAAAGAAGTAATTTTTATATTTTTAAAAATTATGTTTTTTGTATTAATTGCATAACTATGATTTGGTTTTATATTTGATGTATTTAATGTTTGTTGAGGTTTTATTGACGTAAGAGAGAGTGAGTTAAAAAACTCAATTTTATAACTATCGGTATTGGTACCCTCATTAAAAATTTTTAGGGTTTGTGTATTATTCTTATTTAGAGTAACCGCAAAATAATAGGGATAGAGCGAACTGCTGTAATACGCCCTATATTGTGCAAAAATGCCCCAATCAAAAATGGGCAATGTTTTAGCTTTTAAAAATAAATCCCACACAGGCTCTTTGTTAGCTGTTACTTCTAATATACGGCCATTAGTGCCCCCCCCTATTAAATAATTGCCGTTACTAAGTAATTCAGCACTACCAAACTTAGTAGCTTTACCAGGGGCTATAGTATCAATATCTAAATCTAGTTCCCAGGTTGTTTTTACTGTTTGTTTTTTATTTTGTGGTAATAAAATCCTTATCACATTGCTTTTGCCCTTATCGGTTTCTTCTCCGTTATTAAATAATAAAAGTTCGTTTGTTGCTATTGGTTTTACATCGTGCTGCCGTGAAAATAAATTTGTTTCAAAAACTTTTACATCAGCTGCAGTTAATTTTTGGCCATACTCTGCTATTATTTTTTTTGAAATTTTATCAATTTTAATAATACGGTTAAAATCGCGACAGTTTAAATAAAGATGCTTGTAGGTAGAATCGTAGCTTACCGAATTACAATGCACCATTACAGATAGTTTGTTGTTTTTTACCCCATTTTTTTTTAAAACATCTTTAATAAGAAGGGTATCAAAATACTTCGAAAACTCCCAATGCCAAACTAATTTCCCGAGAGAATCAAATTCAAGTATACTACTATCATCGTATGTATAAGTTGCAGCCTCTTTTTTATCTAATTTAAATTTTTTGGTTGTAGCGCCCAAGGCTATAAAATTACCATTGGGTAAGCGATTAAAAACATGATGAAAATTTTCAATTTTTAAAATAGGTTTAAGCATACTTACATTACAATACCAAATTAATTTTAAGTCGCGGTTAAAATAATATATCGAAGTATCGTTTGAAAAAGAAAGGTTGCCATTGTTGTACATATGCAAATCCACCATGTTTTCGGGCATAAACGAGCGTTTAATTGTTTTAGGAAACTCCCAAACAACATTGCCTGCTCTATCTAGCGCACAAAAATATTTATCAAGCCAGATGATGCCATCTTGATATTTTTCGGATTTTGAAATATATTGTTTAACTGCAAATATTTTTGGGTCGTTAAATTCGTTTTTTAAAATAGAAAAACTATAAGATTGGGAAGTATGTATTAATTGATTGTTTTGGTTGTAAGCCTCGGCTCTCCACACGTATTTTTTACCAAAAGCCAAATTTTTTACCAATGTACAGGTATTAGAATCTGTATAAATAGCATTAATCGATGGGGCTTTAGCGTTTAGTGAATCGTATGTATCTAAAAACAATTTATAAAAATTAGCTTCGGTTACATCATTATGCTTAAACATTACTTGGTTGTAATTAAGCTGTGCACCAACGGGCGGCGCAATTTGAGAAAAAAGCTGAGTACAGAAAAATATTAATAGTATAGTATGTTTCAGAATGTTTTTGATATGTAAAAGTAATAAAAACAATTTAATATAGTTTTGTAGTTGGTTAATAAAAAAAGTAAGATAAATTTTTTATATTTGTTTATACCTAAAAATTAATTACTGTGATTAAAAATTTTAAAAAATATTTGTTTTTGTTTTTTTTATGTGTGTTTATTTATAAAAATATAAGTAGTAAAAACCCAATAACTTTTGAAGAAAATAACGGGCAGTTTTCAGCATTTAAGGGTAGCTCCTCAAACAAATTATTGTTTGAGGCAAATTTACCAGGCTTGTGCATTTGGGTTACAGAAAAAGGCCTTACCTATAATTTTTACAAAACTACAATTACTGATAGTGTAACCCTTGCACCTCAACTAAAAAAACAAGCTAATAAAATTATAAATTGGTATAGAAGCGAAATGCTTTTACAAAATGCCAACATAGGCATGCAAAATGTAACTAGAAAAAATAAATTAGAGGAACAAAAAAATTATATTAGAGGCAATAATTTTAGCCCAATACAAGCCAATTTATTTGAGGAATTATATTTTACAAATATTTATGAAGGAATTGATTGGAGGCTTTACGTTGAAAATAATCAAATAAAACAAGAGTTTATTGTACAGCCTTTAGCAAACCCAAATTTAATTAATTTAGAATATGTAACTACTGGTAATATTGATATTAAAAATAATGAAATAAAATTAGTAAACGCACTAGGTATTTTTACCGAAGGCAAATTATTATGCTATCAAACTAATAAAAACAATGTTGTTAAAGCAAGTTACAGTTGTTTAAAACAAAGCTTACAAGCTAATTTAATAAAGCATTATACCGTTATCGTTAAAGCAGATAAATACAATGTAAACCAACCTTTAATAATAGACCCTATTTTGCAATGGAGTACTTTTTACGGCGGTACTTCTGATGAAGATGCTCACACAGTTTATAACGATGGTGTAAATACATGGTTAACGGGGCATTCACAATCGTTCAATTTCCCTACTTTAAATCCGGGTTCAGGGGCCTATTACCAAGGTTCTAACGCAGGTGGAGCGGGCGATGCGTTTGTTTCAAAATTTAGTACTAATGGTAATTTAATTTGGAGTACTTACTTTGGTGGTTCGGGTAATGATGAAGCTCTGTCTATTTTTAGTAATGGCATCAATGTATGGGTAGGAGGTTACACAAATTCAACCGATTTTCCGCTATCAAACCCTGGTGGAGGAGCTTTTTACCAAAATACACTTTCTGCCTTATCGGATGGTTTTATTTCAAAATTTACTACCACTGGGCAGTTAATTTGGAGTACGTATTGTGGTGGTTCAAATACGGATTATGTTAGCGCTTTACATGTAAATAATAATGAGTTGTATGTGGGCGCTACAAGTAATTCGAGCAACTATCCTCTTTTAAGTTCGGGTACGTTTACTCAAAGTTATACGGCGGGTAACGATGGTGTAATAATGAAATTTAACGCTAGTAATAATTTAGTATGGTCAACGTTTATTGGTGGTTCGGGTAACGATTTAATAAGTAGTATTCAAACCAATTCCACTAGTATTTTTATTAATGGCTATACTAATTCCACTAATTATAATATACTAAACGCTGGTGGTGGCGCTTATTTTCAAGGCAGTTCAGCAGGCGGTTACGATGGGTTTATTACCAAATTTTCGTTAAATGGTACTATGCTATGGTCAACTTATTTTGGAGGCACTAGTACCGATAAATACAACAGTTTGGTATTGGATAATAACTTTGTTTGGCTGGTAGGTACTACAAGTAGTACAAATTTACCAGTGTTTAATGCAGGCGGCACCAGTTTTTATCAACCTACAAATAGTGCTTTTGGCGATATTTACTTAACCAAATTTGATTTAACTGGCGTATTAAAATGGAGCACGTATTTTGGTGGTAATGTAGATGATTATGGTACATTCATTACAAGCGATGGCAAAAATGTATTTGTGGGAGCTTATACCAATTCAACAAACAATTATACGTTAAACCCAGGTAACGGCTCATTTTTTCAAGCAACAAATGCTGGTTTTTACGATTGTTTTATGATGCAATTCGATTCATCATCTACTTGTAAGTGGGCAACGTATTTTGGTAATATATCTAACGATTATATAAATGGAATATACAGCGATGTAAATAATATTTTTATAACTGGCTACACACAATCTGTTTCACTTCCATTAGCAAATCCAGGAAGTGGAGCATATTACCAAGCTACTAATGGGGGCAGTTTGGATGCTTTTATTTCTAAATTTAAAAATTGTAATAATCCTGTACCTATTGCTACTGTAAATTCGCCCCTTTGTGTGGGGGGGAATTTAAGTTTAACGTCAAATACATTTGCTGGAGCAACTTACCAATGGTTTGGCCCACAATCTTTTAATACTTCAGTTCAAAATCCAACCATTAATAATATTACTACAAATAATTCGGGCAATTATTCGCTTATTGTAAATGTGCCTGGTGGCTGTGGACAAGGCACGTTCATTTCTGTAACCGTAAATTCGTTAACGGCAGTAACAGCAACAAACAACGGCCCTGTTTGTGCTGGGAGTTCATTAACATTAAGTGGCTCATCGGCTGTTTTGTATAGTTGGGTGGGCGTTAATAGTTTTACAAGTAGCATTCAAAATCCTGTTATTATAAATACATCTACCTTAAATAGCGGTAATTATACATTGGTTGCTACAGATGTTAATGGCTGTACTAATTCGGCAACCATTACTGTTATTATATTACCATTGCCAGTAATTTCAATCACAATTAATACGCTTGTATGTGTGGGTTCGGCAATAAATATGAATGGCGGAGGAGGGCAAACCTATAATTGGTATGGTCCAAATAGTTTTACTGCCACTACTCAAAACCCAAGCATAGTTAATACAACTACTATAAACCAAGGATATTATGCCTTAACTATAACAGATGCTAATGGTTGTAAAAAATCTGATTCGCTTTATGTTTTAGTAAATTTATGTAATACTATAAACGAATTAGTTCCTAATGTAAATTTAAGATTATTCCCAAATCCAGTAACTGATATACTTTATTTAAATGGTGAATTATTAAGTGCCGATAATTTATACATCTCTATTTTTAATATAGAAGGAAAAAAAATAGTGCATCAAAAATACGTTTCACAACTAAACTTGAGCACTTTAACAGAAGGCGTTTATTTACTAAAAATAGAACTAGACTTTAAAACCATTTTTAGCAAAAAGTTTACAAAAAGTAATTATTAGCCTTATTTGTTTTTTACTAAAAAAACAACAATTTGTTGCATATTTTTTAATATCAAAACAATATAGAACCCATTACTTTGCAAACAAAAAACAAGTAATTTTTAGCTTATTTGAATAAAAATACCAACTAAAGCCTTTTAGAGTTATTAAACGATAGGTTTGAATTATTAAAAAGCATTGTTTAATGTAAAACTAAATACTATATTGTTCTAAATTAAATAGCCTACATAATCAAATTATATATAATCTCCATGAAATCATTTAAATCTATCCTTATCTGTTGCTTATTTTTGTTAGGCTTTAATAGCCAATTAAAAGCACACTCGGTACAAATTGCTTATTGTGTGGATTGTGCAGGTAATTTGCGAATATTTGTGGAGCATTGGCATGGTACAGCAAATCCAAGCAGTACTAATATGACTATTGTTTTAACTGTTGCCGGCAGCCCAACTACTCAAACTACTCCTCCAACACTTGGAATTATAAATGTACCATTTGGGTCTTTACCTGGTTGTGCCACACCAGTAACATCAGTAGCTGGCTGTGCAGGTTCTCAAAATACTTACAATGACTGGGTAATATATGATTATAGTGGTTTACCAAGTGGTGTACCAATTTCGTTTACAATATTAAGTGGTAACAATTCATTTACGTCTGATGGATGTGGTATGTATCCTTTAACCGTAAATTTTGTTATTCCACCACCATCAGCAAGTGGCACGCCAGTAAGCGTTTGCCAAGGGCAACCAACAGCACCTATTCCAGTACCTGCTGGTGTTAATTGGACAAATAGTAATACTGGTATTGGTTTAGCTGCTAGTGGCACTGGCCCTATTCCTCCATTTACAGCCACAGGGCTTGGATCTTCTGTAATTTCTTATGCTACAGGTTGCGGTATTACTAATACCACCTTAACTGTTGTACCTTCATTAAATGCTTCTTTTAGTAATTCATCTGGTACTGGTGTTTGTTTAGGTACTCCTATAAATTTTAATAATACCTCCGTATCTGCTTCTACTGGCTGGCAATGGAATTTTGGAGATGGGGGTACATCTACATTGCAAAATCCTGTTCATGTTTATGCCATGCCTGGTACTTTTGTTGTTACCCAAACAATTACCAATGGTTCTGCCTGCCCAGGTACATATTCTACAACCGTTGTTGTAAACCCTTATCCTGTGCTTGCTTTTACAACTAGTAGTGTTTGTACTGGCGTAAACGTTCCAATTAATAATACATCAACCATTGCTAGTGGTAGTATGAACTTTGCATGGACAATGACGGGTGGTACCCCAAATTCATCTACTGCAACAAACCCTGTTGTTACGTATGCAACTGGCGGAACTTATACTCTTAATTTAACGGCCACTTCTAATAACAACTGTATATCAAACTTAAGCCAAACCGTTGCAATAGCTCCGGTACCTTTGGCAAATTTTACATTAAATTACACGCCTTGTACAACTTCATCATTAACAGCAACTAGCACCTCTTCGCTTAATGGCGGAGCTGCTATTACCAATTATCAGTACAATTGGAACGATGCTTCAGCAAATTCTATTACTAACCCAGCAAATCATACCTACGCTTCTTCTGGCCCAAAAACAATTACTTTGTTAATAACCAGTGCTAGTGGTTGTACGGCCACCATTACTAAAAACATTACTATTACTCAAAAACCTATTGTTAACTTTACATTTACGCCTTTGTGTATGGGCGCAGCAATTAATTTTACAAATAATTCAACAACAGCCAGCGGAACAAATTCCTATACTTGGGATTATGGAAATGCATCTGGAAGTAATGCTGTTAACCCATCTGTTAACTATGTGAATTCGGGTACTTATTCAGTAACATTAGTAGCTACAAATACTGATTTATGTACTGATTCTATAAAAAAAGTAGTGAACGTTTATGGCCGCCCAATTATTAATTTTACACCTAACAATATATGTTTTAATACACCTACTACCTTTAGTAATTTAACTACAACTACGGTAAATGCAAATACTGGTACAATAGCTACCTATAGTTGGAATTTTGGTGCTACAGCAGGTTCATCAACTGCTACAAACCCGGTTTATACCTATACCAATCCAGCAAATGCCACAGCTAATACAACCTATACTGTAGATTTATATACCACAACAAGCAATGGCTGTTTAGATGTATTAACTAAAACGGTAACCGTTTATAGCTTACCAACTGCCACTTTTGTAGCCGACTCGGTATGTATTACAAACTTAACAACTTTAACAAATGTTGGTAGCAATAATGGTAACCCTTACTTTTTATTTAATTGGGATTTTAATAACGATAATATAGCCGATGCATCTTCTGTAAGCCCAACGGCTACTTATGTATTTCCAACCCCAGGCAATACTAATGTTACTTATACGGTAATTACTTCGCCTAATAGCGGAGTTTTACAATGCAAAAGCGTATTTAATAAAAATATATGGGTACATGCAGGGCCACAAGCTATTATTACCAATACAAACCAATGTGTAGGTTCTACGCCTGTTGGTTTAAGTGGTATTACTTCTACCATAGCCATTGGTACGCTTACTAATTATGCCTGGAATTACGGTAACGCTACCTCTAGTTTAGTAAACGCCACACCATCTACGTCGGTTATTTATTCGCCTTCAGGTAATTATGTAGTAACCTTAACGGTAACTTCGTCATCGGGTTGTTCAAGTATTGCTACTAAAACAGTAAATGTTTTTGGTCGAGCGGTTATAGATTTTACTCCAGATGCTATTTGCTTTAATACTGCCACAACTTTTTCTAACTTAACTACTACCACCGTTAATGCAAATACAAGTGCAGTTGTAAGTTGGAGTTGGAATTTTGGTGCCACAGCAGGTTCATCAACATTACAAAATCCAGTAACTACTTACACAAATCCAGCTAATGCTACCGCAAACACCACCTATAGCGCTACTTTATTTGCTACCACAGCAAATGGTTGCAAAGATTCGCTAACAAAAATTGTAACTGTTTATAGTTTACCTACTCCTAACTTTGTATCGGATTCAGTATGTTTGGGTAATCAAACCACACTTTCTTATACAGGTAATAACAATGGCAATCCGCTTACATTTTTTTTATGGGATTTTGATAATGACGGTTTACCCGACGTAACAAATACCTCGTTAAGTACCCAAACTATTTTCCCAAACTATGGTAATAATCCAGTAACTTATACCGTTGTAACATCGCCCAATAGTGGCTTACTAAGCTGTTGGGATAAAATAACAAAAAACGTGTGGGTGCATCCAATACCAGTGGCTTCGTTTTCCCATATAAACCAATGCTTAGATACCCAACCCCTTAATATGACAGCTGCAGCTTCTAATATAGCCATTGGTAGTATTACAAATTATGCTTGGAATTACGGTAACAGCAATAATAATTTAGTTAATCCAACACCAGCCACAAGTTATAGCTATAACCTTGCAGGTAATTATGTAGTAACATTAACCGTTACTTCTAACGCAGGTTGTACAAATACTACAACAAATGTAGTTGATGTGTGGGAACGACCTTATGGTAATTTTAGTTATAGCAAAACATGTTTAACAAAACGTACGGTTTTAAAAGGCTTTCAACAGGCAGTAGGTAGTGGTAGCATTGCTACTTATGATTGGGATTTTAATAACAACCCAAGTACAATTGAAGCTACTGGTGCACAAGTAAACTATACTTTTGCTACTGCAGGTACCCAAACAGTAAATATGCTTTTAACTACTGATAAAGGCTGTAAAAATACAATACCTGGCACCATTTATATTAACTACATACCTAAACCTAATTTTGTTGCACCTAAACGTGCGGGTTGTGCTGATTTGTGTATTGCTATATTAGATAGTTCAGCAACATTAACAGGTCCTGCAAAAAATGACGTGTGGGAGTGGACGTTTGGTAACGGACAAACATTAACTGCAAATAGTCCATTACCAAACACTTTATGTTATACTAATACTAGCAACTTTACGGTACAAAATTATACTTTACGCTTAGTATTACGGAGCGATAGTGGTTGTGTAGATTCTATTACTAAAAAAAATTATGTAACGGTGTATCCTAACCCTATAGCAAGTTTTGAATGGGAGGGCGTTGAGGGTAATGTATTACTACCAAAAGTACAATTTACCAATACATCTCAGGGTTATAGTACTTTTCAATGGTATTACAATGATGGCAGTAATGGTATAGATAGTATAAACCACAATCCATTACATTATTTTAATACTGATTCGCCAAGAAGTTACAATGTATTTTTGGCAGTACGTAACCAGTATGGTTGTAAAGATACTACCTCGCGCCTAGTTGAAATAGGGCCAAGCTATACGTTTTACATACCTAATGCCTTTACTCCGAACGATGATGGTGTAAACGATATATTTACAGGTAAAGGCATAGGAGTTAAAACATATAAAATGTGGATTTACGATCGTTGGGGTGAAATGATATGCTATACCGAAGACATATTAAAAGGTTGGAATGGCACCGTTAAAGGGAATCACATCGATACTAAAAGTGATGTCTATCAATACAAAGTATTAGTTACTGATTTAAGTAATAAACTTCACGAATATGTAGGTCATGTAAGTTTAATTAAGTAAGCTTAAAGTTATTAAAAATAAAAAAGCGTGTTGGTATTTACCAACACGCTTTTTTTACTTAGCAAATAGTATTAAGCTATAACGGGTGGTGGTTGCATTATGGTATTACATTTTTTACAGGTTCGTAATGTCTCGTTTTCGTAAAAGCGTTTAAATTCTACTTGAAATTGAGTAGCAATATCCGTTAAATTAAAATAAGCTTCGTGTAAGGGGTGATTACAATTTTCGCAAAACCAAAGTAAACCATCTTTTTCGTTATCTTTTCTGCGACGCTCCATTACTAAGCCAATGCTATTTGCAAACCTACGCGGGTTATGAGGTACTTTAGGAGGCAATAAAAAAATATCACCTTCTTTTATTTCTACTTCTACGGCTTTACCATTTTCTTGAATTTGAACAATAATATCGCCTTCTAATTGATAAAAAAATTCTTCGCTTTCGTTGTAGTGATAGTCTTTACGGGAGTTTGGTCCGCCAACAACCATTACAATAAACTCAGCATCTTTATACACTACTTTATTATTAACGGGGGGTTTTAAAAGATGACGATTTTCGTCTATCCACTTTTTAAAATTAAATGGGCGTGTTATCATAACATAAATTTAAGATTTAAGATTTAAGATTCAAAATTAAATTATCAAAAACTTCCACTCTCAATAACCGTAAATTTATGTTTTAGTTTTAAAAAAGGCTTTTCAAAAAAAGTATAAGATAACCATGATATTAAAATTGTGATTAAAATGCTGAAGCCATAAATAGTTATTTGAGAAAAAATGGAATTATTAATTATTATGCCAAAGTGTTGTAAACTACCCACTAATAAAGCAATTACAATCATGTGGTACATATAAATACCGTAAGATAAATTTCCTAAAAAAATAAATAATTTATTTTCTAATTTTAAAAAACAATTTTTATTTAGTGAAACATTTAAAATTATAATTAAAAATAAAACAGAGTAAACTAAAAAAATTGCATCTTGAATAATGTTAGGAGTAAAATAAATTAGTAATGCAACAATTAATAAAGCGCCAAGTAAAATAGCATTGCTTAATAATTTTTGGTAATATTTTTGTTTAAATACCAGCCACGCACCAATGCTACCTATAGCCATGCTTTCTATTTTTAACATGGCAACAATGCCTTTTAAATTTTTATAAAACATAGAGTTATTATGTGTGCTACATAAAAATAAAACAGATGCTTTAATTATAAATAAAATGCAAATTAAAACAAGTAATGTTTTTAAAATGTTTTTTGAGTGCTTAACTAACCATGGCCAAAGTAGGTAAAACTGTTCTTCAATGCCAATGCTCCATGTTTGCCCAATGTGAGGCATAGGTTTAAAAAACACAAAAGCAATGTTAGGTAACATAATTATAAATAAAATTAAATTTAAAGTATATGTATAGCCATTAAAAGGCGACAAAAAAGCATTATCTATAAAATGTAAGTGTGGTAAAATAAAAAAACCAAGGGCTGTTATTAAAAAATAAAGTGGCCAAATGCGTAATACTCTTCGTAAATAAAATTTTTTAACCGCTATAGTGCCTGTTTTTTCTTTTTCGGAGAGTAGTAAAAAGGTAATTAAAAAACCACTTAATACAAAAAAGAACACTACACCTAGTTCGCCCAATTCCATTATTAATTTACTTTTATAATATAAATTTTGGCAATTCATTTGGCTTTTAATTAATTCAATATGCGTAATAATTACTGCCAATGCTGCAAAAAAACGAAGTGCATTTAATCCTTTAAAATAAATATGAGTTTGTTTTTCCAATTAAAACTGAAAATAAATAAAAGGTTGCATTTCGCCACTCATTAATTGATACATTATAAACACCACAAATATAATAATTGCACCCATAACTGATAATGGCTGTTTTGCGAAGCCTTGGCGATAATTATTTTTAATTTTTTCGGGAATCCAATGTATTATATAACCTAATAGCATAATGATGATAACTGTTTTATAACCTATTATTATATCAAAAAATACATCTAAGCCTAAATGATGTGTTATCCTATAAAAAATAATATTCACGGTTTCTAAACTATTGCTTCTAAAAAAAATACGTGTAAAACTTATAAACGTTAAGGTTATAAGCATAAGAATAAACTTTATTCCAATGGAGTTTGTATTTTTAAATGGCGAACTGTTTTTCCAAAATTTATGTATAACTAAACCAATTCCATTCAATCCCCCCCAAATTAAAAACAACCAACTACTTCCGTGCCAAAGCCCACCAAGTAACATGGTAACCATTAAATTAATATTAGTATTAATGCTTTGTTTTACGTTTTTAAATAACAAGGCAATTATAATTAAGGCTGAGGCAATAATTAATAATACAAATAATAACCATAATTTACCACTTAATAAAATCATAAATAAACAGATAACAGAAATAGCAATGTAAGAACCAATTCCTCCTGATTTATTACCTCCTAAAGGAATATATAAATATTCCTGTAACCAGCTTGATAAGGAGATGTGCCAACGTTTCCAAAATTCACTGGTACTAGTAGCCTTATAAGGAGAGTTAAAATTTGTTTTTAAACGATAGCCTAAAATTAGTGCTAAGCCAATGGCCATATCTGTATAGCCACTAAAATCCATATAAATTTGTAAAGAGTAGCCAAAAATACCAATGACAACTTCTATTCCACTATAGTAATTTGGACTATCAAAAATTCGATCAATAAAATTAACGGCAATATAATCGGCAACAATTTTTTTACAAAAGCCATTTATAATCCAAAATAATGCCATTCCAAATTCAAATTTACTAAGTTTATATGGCTGATAAATTTGATGTACAAATTCGTTTGCTTTTACTATTGGCCCAGCCACCAAATGTGGGAAAAAGCAAACAAAAAAACCATAATCAAAAATTGATTTTACAGGCTCTATTTTTTTACGAAATAAATCAATAGTATAACTTAAGGATTGAAAAGTAAAAAACGAAACGCCAATTGCAGGCAAAACTTTGCCAATACTAAAACTTGTGTTTAAAACCGAATTTGAAAACTGCGCAAAATAATTAAAAAACTTTATATCGCTTCCTATAACTTGATTGTAGCTTTCGGTAAAAAAATAAGCATATTTAAAAAAACATAAAAACGATAAATTTAAAATTACACTTAGTGTTAAAAATAATTTACGCCTACTTATAGAAGTGTTATTATGTATTTGCTTTCCGAGATTATAATCGCTAATAATTGTAAACAGCAGCAGTAGAATAAATAACCCACTTGTTTTAAAATAAAAAAATAAGCTAACGGCTAATAAAAAAACAGTACGTAATTTATTTTGTTTATATACTAACGAGTAAATACAAAGTACTAAAATAAAAAATCCCCAAAAAAATAAGTGAGTAAACAAGATGGGCTTATCTTGTTGGTATGCAAATATATTTTTAAGAAATTCTATTTTATTTATTTTTTAGTATTGCTGTAATATGATTTTATAAATGCCTCAAACATATAATAACCAAGTATGTTATAACCTTTTGGCGAAAAATGTACTCTGTCTTTTGCTGCTAAACCAATTTTTGTCCATTTTAGCATAGATTTAAATCCTCCCATAAACTCATACATATCCCATACGGCAACGTTATGTTTTTCCATTAATTCAAACATAGCGTCGTGGGCCGTTAAAGTGCGTTTGTTTGAAGTGCGGCGCTTTATAAAATTATCACTAGTAGTGGTTAGTAAAATTGCAACATCCGATTTTGCTTTTTTAATTGCTAAAATTAAACTATCGTAATGTTCAATGTATTCTTGTTTCTCAAAATCTTTAGCTTGTGTATCATTTACACCTAAAGAAATAATAACTAAATCAGGATGGATAGATTTTAATTGCTCTGTAAAATAAGTACATTTTAAAAATGAATTGCTTGATGCGCCATTAGCGCCCAAACCTGCTAAATAAAAACCTGAACTTAAATTATTTTCTAAACTAAATCCATAAATTATAAAATCTTTTTCTGTTGTATCTTTTCTAATCAAATCAAAGCTAATCGAATCAACAGGTATTTCAAAATTAAATTGAGTATAACCCAATGCTTTTCTTTCAATAACTTCGGCCTTTAAATTATGTTTCTTAGAAATATCAAAATAAAAATTCTCATTAAAATTATGATAAACTTTAACGATATTAAAACTTTTACATTCTGCTTTTTGAGTTAAGGTTATACCAAAATAATTTGCACTATCGTTGGTTTTAATACTCATGCCACTCATTCCTAAAGGCAAACAAAATCCTTTAGTTACACATCTGCATTTTTTCCAATTGCCATTTGTAAACGATGAGGAATAAGGCTGACTATTTGTTTTTGCAATTTTATATGGAAATACAAAAAATCCACCCCCCAACGTTTTAAATTCGTTTTGTAAGTTGGTTAAAAATGCATTACTCCAGGTGCCTCCTTGTACATGCGAACCGCCAACATGTACAATACTTATTGTTTTACTTTTTTTTGATGATATAGAAAGTTCGAATATTTTTTTATACAGTTTTAAAAATGCCGAACTGTCTTTAGAAAAATATAAATGATTTACAGTATAATTTATAAACGGATATTTTTCAAACCTATTAGATGTTAAATCGGTTTGCGAAACTAAATTATTAATCCAACACAGTATTAATAAAAAAAATATATGCTTTTTGTATTTCAATTATTTATTTTTTAAGTAAGTATTATATTCGTTTATTAATGACGAATAAAAAAAAGTTGCAATTTTTCTTGCTCCCTGTGGGCTAAAGTGAATGTAATCTGTAGCAGCAATTTTTTGTTCTACCCAAGTAGGCATACTGTTTTTTCCGCCCATACAATCATATATATCAAAAAAAGCACAATCGCTTTCAATTGCTGCTTTTTTAATAGCATCGCGAGTAACTTCTAGATAAGGGTGTGTAACATATTCTGTACCTTCTTTTACACTCATATCTGCTGGTCCAATAAAAATAATACTAGCATTTGGCGCCGCTTTTTTTACAATATTTATTTGATTACGTAAGTAATTTGCATAATTAACAGCCATAGCATCGCTTTTAATACTCGGCATTACATTACCTCCAAATTGTAAAATAATTAATTTTACATTTAAATAATCATAAAATTGTTTTAATTGTGCAAAATTAATTTGATGAAAAAAAGTACCACTACTGCCTCGTAATCCAATATTATCAACTATTACACCATTATCCGATTCTAACGACACGCCATAAAAATCAGGACTATCTTTGCCTTTAAATTTAAATTCGTGCGTTAATGAGCCTTGCCCAACATTATATTCTTTTAAATGTAAATAGCCACCAACATTTAAACTATCGGCCGATACTAATGCAGGGCCATCGTAAAATTCACACCAAGTTTTTGTTTGTGAGCCTCCGTAAAACAATTTTACTTTTTTATAAGCTGTAGTGTTACCTCCGCCTAATTTAGTGGTTGTAATTTTTACATCTGAAGTAATTATTCCACTTGAATCGTTTACAACTTTATAACTTACAAATCGATTAAAACCTGCTAGAGCCCCATAATTACTGTGCTTTACGCGTTTGTCTTTGGCTACAAAAACGCCGTATCTATCCCAATTTGTATTGTAAGTAATTTTAGTTGAAATACTTGGTGCAACAGGCATTAAAGATATTAAGCCCACGCCACTTCCTCCAAATATGGCCTGTAATTTTAAGCGTAAATAATCAGTAATTCTATCTCCTTCTATTTGACTATCACCGTAATGTAATACCCTAATAGATTTTGGATTTGTTTTTAATTGAGCCAAGGCATCAAAAATTTTTTTTAAAACTAATTTATTTTTATACTGAAGCGTATTTATTAATTTAACGGTAGTGTCTTTTAAGTTGTTTGCAGTAGTATCTACTAAATTATTAGTAGTATCCATTGCATCGGCTATAGCAAGTATTTTTGAAATATCTTTTTTATGGGATTTTGTTTCAAATAAAGTTGCTAAAGTTGGAAAATTTAAAGAAACACGTGTGCTTAAATTAATACCATTTTTTGGAAATGAAAAACTTAGTAAGCCAAAGGCTAAAAACAATATACTTGCAAATAATAAACTATGCCAAGGCTTGTGCATTTTATAAAATTAAGGTATTGAAGTACTTAATTTACATAGTAGGTAACGAGTTTTACACAATGTAATTTGAATAATTATTCTATCAATACTCTCACTAAAATAGTAGTTTTATATTAAATTATGTGGCTTACCGCATCAAATATAAATTGTAAACATGGCTTTAGTATACGCTGGGGCGGCGTTTCGGCTAAGCCATTTAATACTTTAAACTTAGGTGGATTAGAAGATAAGCCTGAAGCTATATTACAGAACAGAAGTTTGGCTTTGCAAAATTTAGACTTAACAATAAGTAATTTATGTTATTTAAAACAAATACACGGCGTTGATGTTTGTGATGCAACAATTGGGCAGCAAATAGGTGATGCTTTAGTAACCAATAAGCCCAATTTAATATTGGCAATAAGCATAGCAGATTGTTATCCTATACTTTTTTACGACGATGTAAATAATGTAATTGGCGCAGCACACTGTGGCTGGAGGGGTACAGTTGGAAAAATTGCAGAAAATACTATTACTAAAATGATTAAATTAGGAGCAACACCACATACTATAAAAGTGGCAATTGGCCAAGGTATTAGCCAACATAATTTTGAGGTGGGTAATGAGGTAATTGAGCAATTTAAAAATAATAAATTTCCGGATTATTGTTGGAAGAATAATAAGATAGACCTAATAGCCTGTAATAAATTTGTGTTACAACAAAACAATATTTTAGAAGAAAATATTTGGACAATGAACCGCTGTACTTTTGAAGATGATTTTTTTAGTTACCGCCAAGATAAAGGTAAAACAGGTAGAATGTGGGCTATTATAGCTTTATCGTAGTATTGAATAGACTTATAACATATTTTTTTGATGATTATCGTTTCAAAGCTCAATCGTTTTGGTTTAAACGATTATTGTATGTTTTCGTATTAGTAAAATGTACTTATTGGTTGTGTTTTTATGATTTACTATTTTCGGCTGATTCTATTGTTTATACTACGCCAAAAACTATTGGGTATGTTAAAGATTTTGCTTTTTATTTATATAATTCTTCATTTATATATTTAAGTTATCTATTTATTTTTGGAACTGTGCTTTGCTGTATTTTTCCTTTTGTTTTAAATTTAAACTTTCTTACAGGCTGGCTCAAACGTTTACAGTATATTTGCCCTATCTCTGATTTTATTTTATGGTTATTAATCATAAATATTAATCATAAAATATATCCAACACTTACAGCTGGAGATTATTTATTAAATCAGTTTTTATTTTTTAATTGTTTTATTGCATTTTCCCCATCTGAATCTACTCTAAAAAAGGTGTTGCATAATTTTGCTTCTATTGCAATTATTGTTCAGCTATGTTTAGTATATTTTATATCAACTTTAGCCAAATTAAATTGGCCGATGTGCAAGGCAAACCTGAGCAACATGTATTAGAACAATTAGGTATAAGAACAATGGCCAAAGCAGCAT
>JANYEQ010000118.1 GCA_025363015.1 Bacteroidota bacterium | reverse complement strand
TAAAGGTATTGATGATGCTAAGAAAAATTTAGTGAAAGTTTCTGTATTGAAAGGTACAGTTCCTCACTCTGAAAACGGTAAGTTTGGTGGGTCAAGAGTATTCTTAAAACCAGCTGCTCACGGTACAGGTGTAATTGCCGGTGGTGCGATGCGTGCAGTGTTAGAAAGCGTTGGTATTACTGATGTATTAGCAAAATCAAAAGGTAGTAGTAACCCACATAATTTGGTTAAAGCAACATTAGATGCTTTAATGAAATTACGCGACCCTATTACCGTTGCACAACAACGTGGTATTACATTAGATAGAGTGTTTAACGGATAATATTAGTAAAGATGGGAAAAGTAAAAATAGCATTAGTAAAAGGCACCTCAAAACGTTCGCCAGCTCAAAGAGCTACGTTGGTTGCCTTAGGCATTAAAAAAATGCACAAAGTAATTGAAAAAGAAAGAAATCCTGCCGTTGATGGTATGATTGCTAAAGTAAAACATTTATTAAAAGTAGAAAATAGTTAATATAAAATGAAATTAAACGAATTAAAACCAGCAAAAGGTTCTGTAAAAACTAATTTCCGTCGTGGCCGTGGCCAGGGTTCGGGTGGTGGTGGAACTGCAACACGTGGTCACAAAGGTGCTCAATCACGTTCAGGTTACTCATCAAAACGTGGTTTTGAAGGTGGTCAAATGCCATTACAACGCCGTTTACCAAAATTTGGTTTCAAAAATATTAATCGTATCGAACACCGTGCCATTAATTTAGATACCATTCAAAACCTAGTAGATACTATAAAAGTAACCGAAATTACCTGCGAAGTATTAATTAAAAATGGTTTAGCTCATAAATTAGACCTTGTCAAAATTATGGGTCGTGGCGAATTAAAATCAAAAGTAGATATTAAAGTACATGCTTTTACGGCAACTGCTAAAAAAGCAATTGAAGAAAAAGGTGGAGTAGCAACAGTAACTGAAGCAGTAGTAAAAGTAAAATAATTATATGAAGCGTTTTTTAGAAACCCTCCGCAATATTTGGACCATAGATGAACTTCGTCAACGTATTTTAGTTACGTTAGGCTTAGTTTTAATCTACCGTTTAGGTTCTTATGTTGTACTTCCAGGCGTTAATGTTGATGCGTTAAACGACGCAAAACAAGGCGATGCTGGTGGAATTGTAGGATTAATTAATATGTTTGCAGGTGGAGCCTTTTTACGCGCTTCTATTTTTGGTTTAGGTATTATGCCTTATATCACAGCATCTATTATTATTCAATTATTAGGTATGGCGGTGCCATATTTTCAAAAAATGCAACGTGAGGGCGAAAGTGGACGTAAAAAAATTAATCAGTACACGCGTTTTTTAACCATTGCTGTAACAGCTGTTCAAGCGCCTGGTTACATTGCTTCTATTAAATCTACGGCTCCTGGTGCATTTACCGATTTATCAACCATTTGGTGGGTACAATCCATCTTTATTTTAATTAGCGGAACCATGTTTGTAATGTGGTTGGGCGAAAGAATTACGGATAAAGGTTTAGGTAATGGTATTTCTTTAATTATTATGATTGGAATTATTTCTCGCTTACCATTTGCATTTTTATCCGAAATTAAATCGCGTACAGCTGGTAACGGTGGATTAATCATCTTTTTAATAGAAATAGTAATTTTATTATTAGTAATTGTTGGTAGTATTTTATTAGTACAAGGCACACGCCGAATACCCGTGCAATTTGCTAAGAAAATTGTTGGTAACAAGCAATACGGTGGTGTTCGTCAGTACATTCCTTTAAAAGTAAATGCAGCTGGTGTTATGCCAATTATATTTGCACAAGCGATTATGTTTATTCCTGCTGCAATCTCTGGTTTTAGTGGAAATTCAGGTGGTGTTTTTTCTGAACGTTACGGTTTTTGGTACAACTTTATTTTTGCAATAATGATTATTTTGTTTACGTATTTCTACACAGCTATTATGGTTAATCCTAACCAATTGGCCGATGATATGAAACGTAATGGAGGTTTTGTACCAGGTGTAAAGCCAGGTAAAAAAACGGCTGAATTTATTGATCAAGTAATGAGCCGTATTACTTTACCAGGTTCTATATTCTTAGCTGGTGTAGCTATTATGCCATCTTTTGCTCAAAAATTAGGTATTAATAGTTCTTTTGCTGATTTTTATGGAGGAACATCCTTATTAATTTTAGTAGGTGTAGTATTAGATACATTACAACAAATAGAAACATACTTATTAAACCGTCATTATGATGGTTTAATGAAAAGTGGAAGAATTAAAGGTCGTGGTGCTAATGCTATGATGGTACAACAAGGACAGTAAACTATGGCAAAACAAGCAAACATTGAAGTTGACGGAACGATACTTGAGGCATTAAGCAATGCAATGTTTAGAGTAGAATTAGAAAATGGACATGTATTAATTGCACATATTTCGGGAAAAATGAGAATGCATTATATTAAAATTTTAACTGGAGATAAAGTAAAATTAGAAATGAGCCCTTACGATTTAAGCAAAGGAAGAATAACATTTAGGTACAAATAAAAATATTAAAAATTATAAATTAAAGATTAAGTTTAAATAAAATGAAAGTAAGAGCATCAATAAAGAAAAGAAGCGTTGACTGTAAAATTGTTCGTCGCAAAGGAAAACTGTTCGTTATAAACAAAAAAAACCCTAAATTTAAACAAAGACAAAAGTAATTTTTTGTAAATTGCAAACGCTTTAAAAATAAAATAATAAGATGGCACGTATAGCTGGTATAGATTTACCTAAAAATAAAAGAGGAGTTATTGGTTTAACTTACATATTTGGAATAGGCCCAAGTAGAGCTAAAAAAATATTAGATGAAACAGGTATTCATCAAGATAAAAAAGTAAATGAGTGGACTGATGATGAGCAAAATGCAATTCGCAACTTAATAAACAATGGTTTTAAAGTTGAAGGTGCTTTGCGTTCAGAAACTCAATTAAACATTAAACGTTTAACGGATATTAATTGCTACCGTGGTATGCGCCACCGTAACGGTTTACCAGTGCGTGGGCAACGTTCTAAAACTAACGCTCGTACCCGTAAAGGAAAACGTAAAACAATTGCTAACAAAAAAATGGCAGCTAAATAATAAATAAAATTTAAGTCATTAGTCATAAGTTGTTTGATTTTAGAAAAATTCATCAACTTAAGACTAACGACAAATGATTAACAACTATAGACTAAAATAACAATGGCAAAACAAGCAACAGCAGCCAATAACGCTAAAGCATCCACACGTAAGCGTACTGTAAAAGTAGAGGCAACTGGCGAAGCGCACATTAGCGCAACGTTTAATAACATTATCATTTCATTAACTAACCTTTCTGGGCAAGTTATATCATGGAGTAGTGCAGGTAAAATGGGTTTTAGAGGTTCTAAAAAAAATACACCTTATGCCGCTCAAATGGCAGCTACAGATTGTAGTAAAGTAGCTTTTGACTATGGCTTACGTAAAGTAAAAGTATATGTTAAAGGTCCAGGTGGTGGAAGAGAGAGCGCTATACGTTCAATTTCTGCTGCAGGTATTGAAGTAAGCGAAATTATGGATATTACGCCAATGCCACACAATGGCTGCCGTCCTCCAAAACGTCGTCGCGTATAAAAAATTAAAAACAAAAAGCCGTCTCAGCATTACTGAGATTGGAGTTACTAACCTATAGGGTTTTTAACTTAAATAATAAACAACAATATAAATAATTATTTAAAATGGCAAGGTACACAGGTCCCAAATCAAAAATTGCACGTAAATTCAAAGAGCCAATCTTTGGACCAGACAAAGCATTAGAAAAGAAAAATTACCCTCCAGGGCAACACGGTAATGCAAAAAAACGTGGCAAACAATCGGAGTACGCTATCCAATTAATGGAGAAGCAAAAAGCAAAATATACTTACGGTATTTTAGAAAAACAATTTGCACGCACATTTGATAAAGCTGCACGTTCGCACGGTATTACGGGTGAAGTGTTGTTACAATTAATTGAAAGTCGTTTAGATAACGTGGTGTACCGCTTAGGTATTGCACCATCTCGTCGTGGTGCTCGTCAATTAGTGTCGCATGCACACATTACTGTAAATGGTAGCGTTGTAAACATTGCATCTTATACTTTAAAATCAGGTGATGTAATTGCCGTTCGCGAAAAATCTCGTTCATTAGAAGTAATTACAAACTCGGTTTCGGGTGCTGTAAACAAACATGCGTGGTTAGATTTTGATAAAGCAACTTTAAGCGGTAAATTTATTAATCGCCCTGATCGTTCTCAAATACCTGAAAACATTAAGGAGCAATTAATAGTTGAATTGTACTCTAAATAAAATGTTACCTATTAAATGTTTATCTATTTTAAAGATATTCATTATTACTAACTAAAAATTACTAACTAAAAATTAAATAACAAGATATGGCAATTTTAAATTTCGTAAAACCTGATAAGGTGATTATGATTAACTCTACCGAAAGAGAAGGACAATTTGAGTTTAGACCACTTGAGCCTGGCTTTGGTATTACAATTGGTAACTCTTTACGTCGTATTTTATTATCGTCGTTAGAAGGATATGCCGTTACAAGCGTAAAAATTGAAGGTGTTGACCATGAGTTTTCAACTATTAAAGGTGTTGTAGAAGACGTTACCGAAATAGTGTTAAACTTAAAACAAGTACGTTTTAAAAAACAATTGGATAATAGCGATAACGAAAAAGTTACTGTACATTTTGCTGGACAAGAAAAATTTACTGCTGGCGATATTGGTAAATACGTTAACGGATTTCAAATATTAAACCCTGATTTAGTTATTTTTAATAGCGATTCATCAGTACGTTTAAAAATGGAATTAACCATTGAGCGTGGCCGTGGTTATGTACCAGCTGAAGAAAATAAAACTAACAGCGCACCAAACGGTACTATTTTTATTGATAGTATTTATACACCCATTAAAAATGTAAAATACGTTATTGAAAACTACCGTGTTGAGCAAAAAACCGATTACGAGCGATTAATTTTAGATATTGTTACAGATGGTTCAATTCATCCAAAAGATGCTTTAAAAGAAGCTGCTAAAATCTTAATATTCCACTTTATGTTATTCTCTGACGAAAAAATTACGTTAGATACTGAAGAAAAACGTAACGAAGAAGAATTTGACGAAACAAGCCTTCACATGCGCCAATTATTAAAAACTAAGTTGGTAGATATGGATCTTTCAGTTCGCGCTTTAAATTGCTTAAAAGCGGCTGATGTTGATACCTTAGGAGAACTAGTATCGTTTAACAAAAACGACCTATTAAAATTCCGTAACTTTGGTAAAAAATCATTAACTGAATTAGAAGACCTTGTAGTTACTAAAGGTTTACAGTTTGGAATGAATGTAGTAAAATATAAATTAGATAAAGATTAACAAACGATTGACGATTTTTGATGGATGAATGATAAATTCAATCGCCAATCAACAATCAACAATCTCCAACTAAAAATAAAATGAGACACGGAGATAAAATAAATAACCTAGGCAGAAAAACTGCTCACCGTCATGCTTTATTAAGCAACATGGCTATATCATTAATTGAGTACAAACGTATTTTTACTACGTTAGCAAAAGCTAAGGCATTACGTGTGTATGTTGAGCCAATGATTACTAAAAGTAAAGATGATTCTACCCACAACCGTAGAGTAGTATTTGCTGATTTAAGAAGTAAAGAAGCCGTTACTGAATTATTTAAAAACATTGCAACTAAGGTAGCCGACCGTAAAGGTGGATACACGCGCATTATTAAAACTGGTAATCGCCAAGGTGATGCAGCTGAAATGGCAATGATTGAATTAGTTGACTTTAACGAAATTTATAGCAACAAAAAAACGGCTGATGCAGGAACTGCGAAGAAAACAACTCGTCGTAGCCGCGGAACTGCTAAAAAAGCTGCACCAAAAGCTAAAACTACAGATACTAAAGCCGAAGATACAACCAAAGAATAAGAGTATTAATGGATGTAATCCTATTACTCAATACACAAATTGGTTAAAAAAGATTAACATAGTTTTTTCCACAAAAAAAGTTGCGCAACATTGTTACGCAACTTTTTTTATTTATGCCTGTTTGTATGTAGAATATATTTTTTAAACTTTTTTTTATAATTAACGGTTTGCGGCTAAAAGAAGTGTGGCTTTGAAACCGAAATGTTTTCTACCCACACAATATTTATTAGTTGCCGAAATACTGTACTTTTTTTTGCCTACATAAAAACAACAAAACTTTCGCGAAGTGACCAATTGTAGGCAAAACCTTATACTTCCGCCCGCATTTTTTTAGGTGCTGTTATGGCTTCGTAGCTTTTTCTTTCTATTTAGTTTAAATACAGCTTCGCGTCCGCCGATAAAAGGTAACTATTACGGCAATACAGTTATATTAACTTGTCACTTCAAATTAAGCCTAAAACCCAAATCTTACCAAGCGTATGTTAGCGGTTCGTGCTTATTATTGCTAATTTTTCATTGAGACTTCTTTTACCCCTCCTTTTGTCAAAATTATTGAATTGTAAACTCCCGATTTGTCTTTTATAAATTCAATTGTTCTGTCATTATTGTCTGCTCTAAAAAATTTTGTTTTTGACTCAGGTATGAGTTCCATTTCCACACTATTATAGTAAAGTTTACCGTCAATTTTTAATATTTCAATTTTACCATACTTGCCTAAATATTTATCATATATTGTAGTATCTATTTTAGTTTGATAATGTTTGTACGGAAGTTCTACTTCTTTTTGTAATGCAATTGCTGAAAGTCCATAGCCTATAATATGTGAAAATGATTCGTTATTAGAAAGTACAGTCACAAAAATTTTGTCATCTATAAATCGGTTAAAAGAAGTCATTGTACCAAAAAAACCTCCATCGTGAGCAATTAGTTGATGTCCGTGATTATAAAATGGATTAATTATAAATCCATATCCCCAATTTTCGGAGCTATAGGACGTAAACATTAGTTTCTTCATTTCTGCTGACAAGATAGCCGTTCCGTATAGCGCATTGTCCCATAAAGCCAAATCTTCAACGGTAGAATAAACACCATCGTGGCCTAAGTTAATTTCCCAATTGATATAGGGATTGTGGACAAATCCTTTTTCTGTTCGATAATAAACCTTCGTTTTTTTTGGGATTATCGAATCATTATTACAGACACCCGTATTCTTCATTCCTACTTTTTCAAATATGTTTTTTCTTAAAAAAACTGCGTACTTCTCACTAGAAACTTTTTCTATAATCTTAGCCAATAAGTAATAGCCTATATTGCTATATGCGGTTTTAGTCCCTGGTGAAAATTCATAAGGCATTTTTTTTATTTTAGAATAGGCCGAATCATTGCTAATAGTGCTTAATGCAATTTCTTTAAAACCTAAAGCGAGTCCTGAAGAATGGGATAATAACATATGAATGGTAACACTATCGGCTTTTGGGTAATCTAAAAAAAATTTACTTAGACGATCATTAAGTGACAATTTCCCTTTTTCTACCAATAGAAGAATAGCCGTACTTGTAAATTGTTTTGTTACCGAAGCCAACTGAAATTTAGTATCTACAGTATTTTTAATATTCCACTCGTAATCTGCTAAACCATATGCTTTTTTTAATAAAACGGAACCATTTTTTGTAACAAGGACTGTTCCACTAAAATTATTTACTTCAACCTGTGCTTGCATATAATTGGTAAGATTAGTTGATACGTTTTTTTGTCCAAAAATTAATGCTGGGAAAAGTATAAATATTAAAATTTGTGTCAATTTAGGTATTTGATAGATTATTTTCATTTTATTTTTTGCAATTTGAGATTATTTTAGCTAGTAATTTGTCAAGTAATTCAATTTCATTTTTTGATAACCCTTTAAGAGCATCTTGTCTGTTTTTGTGTATAATTGGTGTTAATAATTCAATTGTTTTTTTCCCTTTTTCTGTTATTTCAAGACTGAATTTCCTTCTATCTAATTCATTTATTTTTCTTATTAGATATTTTTTTTGTACCATTAATTCAATAATTCTTGTAATTGACGCGTTATCTTTAAAAATTAATTCTGCAATCTCTTTTTGAGAATAAGTAGAGTTTTTGTCGAGAATTATTAGTAATAAACACTGGTCAACTGTAATACCACTTACTATTTGACTTATATTTTTCTGCGAAATTTTTCTATACTCTTTAATTGTTTGTTCAATTGTGTAAAGAACAGTTCCTGTTGGATTATTATTTTTCATTTTAAATTATTTGATACAAATATAATTGATATATCAATTATATTTGTATTTTTTTTTAATATTTTTTTAATTTTTTAAAAATGATTGTTTTTAAGAAGATTTTATGTGCGACCGCATGACGGATAGCGTTTTGGAGCTACTGGTCGATACGGTTTGCTTATTACGTTGGTCTACCGAAACTAGCAAACGTAGTTTGTTGGCTGCGGTTAGGTCGATACGTTTAGTGAGGTCGCCAATGCTAATAATATTTTGCTTTGTAGTTGTCGCCACCGCAATTGAAAGTAAATTTGCCTGCGGTTAGTTTGTCGGTTCTCGTCTAGCTATGAGCCATAACGTTTTGGAGCTTTGCTTCGGCCGTTTTGGAACCGTTGTCTACCGAAATGTTTAAATAAAGATAACTGTTTCTATGCAATTGCAAAGCAAAAATTAATAAATGTCTCTACCGCTTTTGCAATTGCTTTGTTGTCTGCTAGGCTGGAGCAAAGGTG
>JANYEQ010000107.1 GCA_025363015.1 Bacteroidota bacterium | reverse complement strand
CAATGACCGGCAGACGCGCACCGGAATCCTGGCTTGAAAAAGAACAACCGGTTAGTTTTTTCACTTTGAAAACCGAAGTACTTACTATTTTTCAACGGCTTGGTTTACACAAGTCGAACGCAAGTATTTGAATAAAGTCTTAGTTGCAATTTGTTTTTATTGAGCAGCTAATACCAATATTCGTTCAAAAAAATACACATAAACTCATTCTTTTTCATTCATACTTCTTCATAAAATAGTTCCGTAGCTTAGGCTATGCAACGATTTTATTCATCGTCTGAATAAAAAATAATTTCGTTTCTATTGTATCTTTTTGAACGAAAATTGGTATAAATGGTAGCAGCCTAACCTTTTTTATATGGTAATTTATGCCAATAAAAAAACCGTATTAGCTGAGCTAGTACGGTTTTTTTTAATTAAAAAGTATTAGTTTACTAAACTTGTAAAGCCAGTTTCGGCACGTAATTTAACAAATTCTGCATCGTCTTTAGCATAGGCTTTTAAAGCACCATCTTTTTCAATAGCTGTTTTTAAGTTGCTTAATACATCTGCATTGTTATTAGCACGGGCAGCAGCTACTGCTTTTAAGTAATAGCTATACGCCATTTCTTTTTCGTTGCTAGCGTCAATTGTTTCTTTTACAGCACCTGGGCTACCTGCCAATAATTGTGCTAAAGCTTTGTTATGGCCTTTGTAATCGCCAAAGTTACTCACTGCATCAGCATACTTACCGTTACGTACATCTAAAATACCCATGTTATATTTTGTTTCGGCTGCACCACCTGCTTTTTTGTATAAATCCATTGCAGCAGCACGGTTACCATTTTTTGCTTCAATAATACCTAAATTGTTAGCTACAGCTTGTTGGCCAGCACTTGCTTTTTCGGCACGTTTAAATGCATCACCCGCTTCTGTAACTTTGTTTTGTAATAATAAAGCTACACCTAGGTTGTTAGCGCTTCTCCAATCTGTAGCGTATTGTTTTTCTGCAGCTTGGTAAACTTGTACTTTTGTATTTACATCGTTTGTTAAGGTAGCGCCATATAATAACTCTTCAATTGATAAGCTATCAGGGTTACTCGTCATTAACTTAGTAATTTGCTCATCTGTACGCGATTTTTTATCAACGTTTACAGTAATTTCGCTACGGCGTAATTTTGGTAATACTTTATCAGCTAATTCAGTATAAGTTTTTGATAAGTTTTTAATTTCTTTACGGCGTTGTTCTGGGTCGCTATACATGGTTAATACACGTAAAATTAAATCTTTGTCGGCCATTGTACTCGCTTCCATTAATGATTTAAAACCTTCCCAATCTTCTTTAGTAGTACCTACTGCGTATTGTTCTTTTGTTTTACCAAAGGTGTTTTCTTTATTTTTGTTTTTGTTAAACTCGCTCATAATAGCTGTAGAACCTGATTTTGCACGGTCTTTAGCTAAATTCTCATTTTTATCGGTTTCACCATCTGGCGAAGCGTAAGCCGAAACACCAATACCTTTAAATTCATACCAAGGTGAGTTAATGTTTTTAGTAATAAAATCGTTAAAGGTTTTTGCTTCTTCTGATTTTAATTCGGCTGGGCGAACGGTTGAATTGTTGATGGTGTAGTATATGTGCGTAGATAAATTTGCAGGTGTAATTTTTACAAATGCATCTTTTGCCATAATTCCTTTTTCGTCGTTACGAACTAATAACGAAGTAACAAGGGTAGCATCGGCTAATTCTACTGGTGTAAATTTTTTCTCTTTCTTTTTAACCGAACCAACGCCGCTTAAATAAACCTTAGCATTGCGCATGCTTGGCTCGTAAGCAAATTTTTCGGATGTATAATTAAACGAACCACCACTTGAGTAACCAATTTTTTGGCCACTACCTGTTGCTTTTTCGCCTACTAACACTATTGGCTTTAACATTTTTTCAGTTCCATTAACGCCTTTAACACTAGGAGTTAAGGTTAAAGTTACTTTTTTAGCAAATAACTTTGGGTTAAATTTGCCACTAACACTAAATTGAATGCTGTCTCCAATCATTTCAATAGGGTTAGGCGACACAGTATATTTAATGTCTTTTTGTTTTTTAATCATTTTACCTAATCCATCGCAGCTAGTTAAAATAACAGCTACCGATAATCCGGCTCCAATTGTGCGTAAAAATTTTGAATTCATCTTTAAGTTTTTATTAATAAGGTATCAAAAGTAAAAAAATTATTTATAATACAAAGTTTTTATTTTAAAAAAGCTGTATATTTTATTTAAGTGGTAAAATAGTGAGGTTAAATTAGCAGGCTAATTGCAAGCTACAGCATTGTTGGTAGCGAATATAAAAAAATAGTTATTTTTGTTTTTTTAAATATGTAATTATGGCCATTAAACCCGAAGATTTTTTTAAAAACGTTATTTCGCATTGTAAAGAGTATGGTTATATTTTTCAGAGTAGCGAAATTTACGACGGTTTAAGCGCAGTATACGATTATGGCCAAAATGGTGCCGAATTAAAGAAAAACATTCGCGAGTATTGGTGGAAAGCCATGGTGCAACTTAACGACAACATTGTTGGTATTGACGCCAGTATTTTTATGCACCCCACTACCTGGAAAGCAAGCGGACACGTAGATGCCTTTAACGACCCTTTAATAGACAATAAAGATAGTAAAAAACGCTACCGCGCCGATGTGTTAATTGAAGAACATGTTGCTAAAATTGAAGATAAAATTGAAAAAGAAGTTGATAAAGCAAAAAAACGTTTTGAGGGTTTTGACGAAGCCATGTTTAGAAGCACCAACGCACGCGTTTTAGAATACCAAATAAAAATAAACGATATTAATAATCGCTTTAAAACCGCCTTAAATGCTGGTGATTTAGCCGAAGTAAAACAACTTATTGTTGATTTAGAAATTGTATGCCCCGTAAGTGGTACTAAAAACTGGACAGATGTGCGCCAATTTAACCTCATGTTTAGCACCAGTACCGGTGCGGTAACCGACGAAAGTAATATCATTTATCTTCGCCCCGAAACCGCACAAGATATTTTTGTAAACTACCTCAACGTGCAAAAAACAGGGCGTATGAAGTTGCCCTTTGGTATTGCCCAAACAGGCAAGGCGTTTAGAAACGAAATTGTAGCTCGCCAATTTATTTTTAGAATGCGTGAGTTTGAACAAATGGAAATGCAGTTTTTTGTAAAACCAGGCACCGAAATGCAGTATTACGAAGAGTGGAAAACAAAACGACTGAACTGGCATTTAAGTTTAGGCCTGGGTAAGGAGCATTATAAATTTCACGACCATTTAAAACTAGCACATTATGCTAATGCCGCATGCGATATTGAATTTCAGTTTCCGTTTGGATTTAAAGAATTAGAAGGCATACACAGCCGTACGGATTATGATTTAAAACAACACGAACAATTTAGCGGTAAAAAATTACAGTATTTTGATGTGGAGAAAAACGAAAGCTATGTGCCTTATGTGGTAGAAACTAGCGTTGGTTTGGATAGGTTGTTTTTATCCATTTTATCATCGGCCTTAAAAGAAGAAACGCTTGAAGGTGGCGATACCCGCACTGTTTTAAGTTTGCCCCCCGCTTTAGCGCCCATAAAAGTAGCGGTGTTTCCATTGGTTAAAAAAGATGGTTTGCCCGAATTGGCCGAAAAAATAATTAATACTTTAAAATTTGATTTTAACGTTACTTACGATGAAAAAGATACTGTTGGTAAACGTTACCGTAGGCAAGATGCCATTGGCACACCCTACTGTGTAACCGTTGATCATCAAAGTTTAGAAGACAACACCGTTACCATTCGTAATAGAGATACCATGTTGCAAGAACGTATGAATATTACTGCTATTTACACTTTTTTAGAGGAGCGTGTAAGTATTAAAAGTTTGCTAAAGAGCTTGTAACGTTAAAAGTTACCTAACTTTTCTTTTTTAAATAATTTGCGGTAGCTATTATAAATAAATTTTAATGTTTTTTGCTGGTTGGGGTAATGGCTATACCATTTGGGTGGTAAGTTTATTAAATCGTTAAATTGATGTTTGGAAATGCCTAATTTTTTATTAATAACCTCCGTGTCGGTTTTATAATTTTGTTGGTTATAAGGCAACGTTTCTAATAATTTTAAAGCGTATTGGCGGCTTAATTCGCCTGTGCAAATTTGGGTTGAAAACGTGGCTCGCCTATAATCAATACCAAATTTTTTATATAAATAATACGATTGAATAAATTTGGTGTAAATAGATTCGTGATGTTTAGTGCCATAGCATTGCCAATTAAACTCTTTTTTTAATTCATCTATTACATTATTTCTAATGTAAGGCACATAATTTAAAATATAAATAATTTTAATTTTTTTAATGAGTTTATAATATATTTCGGTAGTAAAGCCAAAAAACGGAAAGGTTTTAACCGTTCCTGTTCCAAATGTTTTTAATATATAATTAAAGTATTTTTTGTCTTTTGCATCGTAATGCCAATGTTTGGGTAATATGCCTTCGGCGGCTAAATTACCCCCACTAATAATGTGTTTTACGTTATATTTATTTGCCACTATGTGCAGTGCTGCTAAAAGTGCTATATCCGTTGGGGTTTCGGCTTCGGGGGTGCTAGCTTTTAAAAAAGCTAATTGTATATTTTTAAACTCTTCCCAATCTAACACATAACTTTCATAATCTATATTTAATGTTTGCGTAACGTTTTTAATGTTTAAAATAGATTGCTCTGAGTTCCAACCATTATCTACATGCACACCTAAAACCCTTAAACCATTTTTTTTACAAATACTTGCCACATAGCTACTATCCACACCACCGCTTAATCCAACAACGCAATCGTATTTTATACCTTTACCAGCCTGCTTTATTTTAGAAATTAATTGCTTAAATACAACATCGCTTTTTGCACCTTGATAATTGTGTTGAATGCGCTTGGTTAAATACTCTGTACAATGGTTACACTCACCTTTTTGGTTAAATGTAATGTCAGGATCGGAAGTATCCATCACACACCTTGTGCAAATTTGATATATTTTTTTACCGCTCAAACTCATTTTAAACCGCTAAAAATTTAATATTTTAATAAAAAACAAAAAGTAAGTAAGTTAATATTAGCTATACAAACATAACTATTCGGTAAACTGCACTATTTAAGTGGTGAGTAGTCTAAATTTGGTGTTTTTAATACTGTATTCGTTTTTTACATTTTAATAATTAATTAGCTATAAAAAACTACCTTTGGGGTATGCGTTTTTTAGTGTTATTAGTAATAATATTTTTTTATTCGTGTAAAAAAAAGGTAACGCCCAAGTGCGATGGCACAACATCTACTTATAATTCAAACATTAAAACTATTCTAAATAATTCGTGTACAAGTAGTAATTGTCACCCTAATTACTCCAGTTACACAGGCATTAAAAGTATTTTAAACAGTGGGGCTTTTAAAACAGAGGTTATTACAAATAAATCAATGCCCAAGGGCAATTCATTATCAACCGATCAATTAAACAAAATACAATGTTGGGTAGACGCAGGTTACCCTGAAAATTAAAACAAAAAAATATGGAATATAGAAGATTAGGAAAATCGGGATTACAGGTTAGCGTATTAAGTTTTGGCAGTTGGGTTACGTTTGGTAAACAAATTGGCGATAACACCGCCGAACAATTAATGACCATTGCTTACGATAACGGTGTTAATTTTTTTGATAATGCCGAAGTATATGCGCGCGGTAAATCAGAAACCGTAATGGGCGAAATTTTAAAAAAGAAAGGCTGGAGCCGCAGCTCGTATTGCCTTAGTAGCAAAGTTTATTTTGGTTACGAAGATGGAAAACCCAACCAAACTGGCCTATCGCGTAAACACATTATAGAAGGGTGTAACGCTGCCTTACAGCGTTTGCAAGTAGATTATGTTGACTTATTTTATTGCCACCGCCCTGATAAAAATACCCCCATTGAAGAAACCGTTTTAGCAATGAATACCTTAATACAACAAGGTAAAATTTTATATTGGGGCACTAGCGAGTGGGCAAACGACGAGATTATGCAAGCCTTTGTATTTGCCGAACGCAACCGTTTAATTGGCCCAACTATGGAACAGCCACAATACAATATGTTTGAACGTACCAAATTAGAAAAAGATTATTTATTACTGTTTAGGGATTTTGGCTTAGGCACTACCATTTGGAGCCCCTTAGCCAGTGGCTTATTAACAGGCAAGTATGCTGATGAAATGCCAACCGATAATCGTTTACATATTGAAGGGATGGATTGGTTAAAAGAGCGCACGTTGGGCGATGAAACACGTATTGAAAAAACTAAACAATTAAATGGTTTAGCTAAAGAGTTAGGCACAAGCCTATCAAAACTAGCAATAGCTTGGTGTGTAAAAAACCCAAATGTAAGTACAGCTATTTTAGGCGCTAGTAAACCCGAGCAGTTAACAGAAACCATTACCGCCTTAGAAGTATTACCATTACTAACACTAGAAGTAACTGAAAAAATAGAATCTATTTTACAAAACAAACCGGTGTTGCCGTTGTTTTAAAAAAAATTAAATCTATTAATAAATAACAATTTTTTTAGTTGCCGTTTGGTTGTCTTTAATAATTGATATTAAATATATACCCGCTTTTAAAAGTTTACAATCAAACTCAACACTATTTTTATCTTTATAAAAAGGTAACTCAATGGTTTTACCCAAAACATCGGCAATAGTAATTGTTATGTTTTCTATATCACTACCAGTAAGTTTAAACTTATTGTGTGCTGGGTTAGGATAAATACTGATACTTGCGGCAAGTTCGTTTTCTTTAATAGCTAAGGCTGTTGGCGTTGTAAAACTATACTCAAATCGGTTTCCAAAATCGGGTTGAAACGTTTTTATTATTGTTCCTGAAGCATCTTTTAATCGCACAAAACCAGTGCCTTGCGCTGCATTTGCCCACCATTGTACACCATCTTCGCCAGTATCTTCAACAATTAATTTATAACACCCGTTTAATACATAATTATCGGCATAAATGGTATTGGCAGTTGTTAAGGCACTAGCGCCCGCTACAATGTTTCCGTTATCATCAACAATTTTATAAGTATTTTCGGTAGGATTATTATTTGTTTTAAACTCTACTGTAAGCGAGCCTGTAACAACATCGGGCAAAATAAAGGGCGAATTGTATTTGTTGTTATACAAATATTGGTCGGTTATGTTATTTGCTGTTTTTAACTCTACATTAAAACTATTATTTGTAGTTTGTACGCCACTTTGCCATAATGTTGCAATTGGTAGCACCACCCGTGTGGTATCCATAAAGGCTATATTACCTGTCCAATTATAGGTTTGTTTTATACTTGAATTATTTAACCAATAGTCTATTTGTAAATTAGTTAAATTACTTGACCCTGTGTTTTGTATAAGTATTATTGGGTTTGAACAAATAGGATTAAATTTTGAATACAATACTTTATTGCTTGGCATTAGCACATCTTTTAAACTAGCATCAGTAGTAAAATTAGCGCCGCCATAGCTTATTAATTGATGGGCGGCAATGTACCTATAATCGCCAGCGGCAACTTGTGGGTTTGAACAATTATAATCTAATGTTACTGTTGCGCCTGGTGTAACATAGGGTGTAATATCGTTTTGTTTTAGTAAAGAGGCTTGGCCTGGGCACCAACCTTGTCGAGGGTAAATCCAAGTGCCACCTTGTGCTATAATTGGGCTAGATGAGCACGTTTGAGTAATTTGCCACGCAAATTCGTTAGCGCCACCATTTACATTAAAGTAATGATTAACGTTGCCTCCATTTTGCCCAAACTCGCCCTCGCTACCATGCCCAGTAACAGTAGAGCGTACTTTAAATGCTTGTGCGTTACTTAATAAAGGTACATTTAAGGGTTCAAATCGGGTATCGTTATTAATACTTGCAATGCCTGCTTGCCCCTGCCTAACAGCACCTTGCCATAGTTGGTTAAACTCTAAAACAGTACGAGGGGGTGTGCCTACAATAAACCAAAATTCAATATCCATTTGTTCTTGATACTCGCCACCTAAACTCATTAAAAAGCGTTTTGGACCTTTTAATATTGGGGCAAAATCGCTTACATCGTAATACCAGCTTTTACCTTTTGCACCAAAATCTAAACCTATACCATAAGGCGTAACAAACGACATGATTTCGTTGTAATAAGGATAACGCTTATAATAATTTAAGTTAGAAATGGTAATAACACTTGTTGAAGCAATGGCGGTAGTGCCTGTTAAAACGCCAGTATCGCCGTTATAAATATTAGATACAGCCTGGTAAGCGTTAGCCGTTGATACTAGGTTTACAGCATCATTAGCCATTGGTGTTACACTAGCATTAGAGGTAATTGAATAATTTTGAATTGTATTTGCAAGATGTTGAATAGAATCTTTTACTGTAACGGTAGTGGTAGTAAGTGCATAGCTACCTCTTAAAAAAACAATATTTGGGCGAGTGATTGTTTCGGTAAACATTCGGTTTAGAGTATGGCCTCTATCAAACGTCCATAAAACATTAGTACATGGGGCTGTTAAGCTATTTTTAAAATCGTTTATGGTTAAGCCTCCACCTTCGTTCATTTTATAATAAGCCACTAAATTGCTATAAAATGGGTGTACATTCGTAATGGGTTTATTCATCCAAGTTTGTATATCCGTTAAACTTAATTCCTTATCCCAAATGGTTAGTTCGTTAATTTTACCTTTGTAATTATTGGTAAGTGTATTGCTTTTACCAAGTATTAAGTTAATAATTGATATGGTATTTATTTTACCGGTATTAAAAAGCCATAAATTGCCATTTAGATAAATTATCATATCGCCCGTGTTGGCATTTTTAGTAAATGCCCAATGATTCCATTGCCCACCTTGGTTATTTGCACCCGCTACTTTACTAATTCTATCGTAATTACTTCCAGCATTACCACAATCAAAATAAACTTTACTATCGCTCCAAGGCAAATGAATGTTAAAGCCTTGAATGGTTGTATTTGTTGGGGTACCAAACAAAATAGAGGTATTGGCTGGTAGCATTGCTGCATTACCGTAGGCCCAAAACGAAACTGTAATTTCGGTATTAATACTGGCCATTAATGCTGTGTTTATAATAGCGTGACCATTATTAGATAAATCTAAAGCATAATTATTATTTGCATATAAGCCCGTAATAGATGCCGTGTTAGCACCATTAAAAACAATAGCCGTGTTTGGAACAGAATTTGTAAACGAATACTCAATAATAACATTGCTTGTACCATCCCAAACAAAAGGGGTATAAAACATAATTTTATTATTACCATTTACAAATGTATAATTACTATTAAACACATTTGTAAAACCAGTAGTTACAACGGTACCATTATTTAAAGCAGTTAATGTAGTGTGTTGAATACTTACTTTAAAAAAATTAACTGTACCACCTGTATTAGCTACATTGAGTAACATGCCATTTATGTTGCCAGCAGTAAAACCTGCTAAACTAAGTTCGGCTGCAGTATATAATAGCTGTGACTTGCCCGATTTTTCGTTAGCTTTTAAAAAATTGGGGGTAGCTACATTACCAGTACCAATTGTGTATTGGCTTTCGGAAGTAATACTGTAACTAACATTGGTTTGGCTGTAATTATAATAATCGTAAGTGGGTTGGCTAACATAGCTAAACGTAGTACCCGAAAAATTTGAAACGACATAATTTGGCTGTAGATTTAACTCTTTTTCAACTTTACTCGAATCGGCTATATATGAATTACACGAATAATCCCATTGGCCACAACCTAAATTAGGGCTGCCACTGTTTGAAATTAGTGCGTTTTTACAACGCATATTATATTTCATAAGTATTTTTTCGTAAGTAAGGCTATTGTTTGGAAACTGTATTAACGTATCGCGCACAGTACTGCCATATTTAAAGGCCTTTACTACTATGGTATCACCAACTTGTTGTGCCTTTGTGCTTATCATTAAAAACACTAATAAGGTTACTATTATTTTTTTCATAAAACGATTTAGATTTTATTACAAATATATTCTAAAATTTGTAATGGTACTATAATTTAAAAAAATTGAGGTGTATAGTTGGTGTAATTTTTATTTTACATCGGTAACATCGTAAATAAAATAATCGGTTTCGCCCTGCCAAAAAAAGTTTTTTATTACTTGTTTGTAATGCAACACAATTTTTTTACCCTCTTTTTCTTGTAACTTATTGTAAATAGCTACATCTGTTACCGAAAATTTAAATTGGCTGTTTGGCATAATAGTGCCATCGCCTTGGCTAAAACCACCAATATTTAAATCGCCTTCGTAAGTTTTAAAAACAAAACCTTTTTTGCTCACTTTAGTTAATATACCACTGCGAGTACCCTCGCTGTAAGTTATACCACAAATAAAATAGTAAATAAACCAAACTACAATTACACAAATTAGTGTAATAGCAATAAATTTTTTAAACTTATTTTTTTTAGGTAACAGAGGCGATGATGCTGTAGTTGTGATATCCATTATTTAATGGCCTCTACTTCGGTTACTTTTGGGCGCCACATAATGGCTATGATAATAGCTGCAAAGCCCAATAAACACACAATAGGTGCCAAGGTAATGCGCTGAAAATCAAAAATTGCAGGGTTAAATACATTGGGGTCTTCGCTACCGCCACCAATCATAAGCACATAGCCTAAAGCAATTAATAATATACCCGTAATTAAAATGTAATAATTTTTTTTTGTGAATGTAGATTTCATTGCATTAATAATTTTTGTTAGGTGTAAATATAAATAAATTCAACGCAAGTTAGGCTTCAATTATTCCATAATTTTGGTTAATTTTTTGTAATATTGCTATTCTTTTAAACTATTATGGCAAAAGTTGCATTAATTACCGGCGTTACAGGGCAAGATGGCGCATACCTATCTGAATTACTATTAAGTAAGGGTTACGAGGTACACGGCGTTAAACGTCGCAGTTCGTTATTTAATACGGATCGTATTGACCACCTGTATCAAGACCAACACGAAAAACACGTAAATTTTAAATTACACCATGGCGATTTAACCGACAGCACTAATCTAATACGAATTGTGCAAGAGGTAAAGCCCGACGAAATATATAACCTGGCGGCAATGAGCCACGTAAAAGTTAGTTTTGATACACCCGAATACACTGCTAATGCTGATGGAATTGGAACTCTTCGTATTTTAGAAGCTATTCGTATTTTGGGTTTAGAGAAAAAAACTCGCTTTTATCAAGCTTCTACAAGCGAATTATATGGTTTAGTGCAAGAAATTCCACAAAAAGAAACTACCCCTTTTTACCCACGCAGCCCTTATGGTGTAGCAAAATTATATGCCTTTTGGATTACCAAAAATTACCGCGAAGCCTATGGCATGTATGCCTGTAATGGTATTTTATTTAATCACGAAAGCCCTTTACGCGGCGAAACCTTTGTAACACGCAAAATAACACGCGCCGTTGCTAAAATTAGCTTAGGCTTACAAGATAAGTTATTTATGGGGAACATAGATAGTGAGCGCGATTGGGGTCATGCTAAAGATTATGTAGAGGGCATGTGGCGTATGTTACAGCAAGATACTCCTGATGATTTTGTATTAGCAACAGGCATAAAAATTACTGTACGCGAATTTATAAACATGGCTTTTGCGCAAGTAGGAGTTAGTATAAAATGGGAAGGTAAAGCCGAAAACGAAAAAGGAATGGATGTTGCTACAGGCAAAATTTTAGTTGAAATTGACCCAAAATACTACCGCCCAGCCGAAGTAGATTTATTAGTGGGAGATGCCACAAAAGCAAAACAAAAATTAGGTTGGACACCCACTTACACCGTTGCCGAGTTGTGCAAAGAAATGGTGGCTGCCGATGTAGAACTATTTAAAAGAGATAAATACTTACTAGATGGTGGGCATAAAATTTTGAACTATAAAGAGTAAAAATAGTGATTTAAATTTTTTAATTGAATTTGAAACTGGATTTAAAAATTTTGACATGGTAACAAAAGAGTCGCTTATTCCATTTGTGTTTAGTGAAATTTTAAAAGATATTAATTATGTTCAAATCATCTAACATAGATAATTTAAAAGGTAAAATTGTAAATGGAAAAAGCATCTAAAATATACATCGCTGGGCACCGAGGAATGGTAGGCTCGGCCATTTTACGTAACCTTAAACAAAAAGGCTTTACAAATTTTATTTTAAAAACTAGTGCCGAATTAGATTTGCGCAATTCACAAGCAGTAAGCACATTTTTTGAAAGCGAAAAACCTGAATACGTTTTTTTAGCAGCGGCAAAAGTTGGTGGCATTCAAGCAAACAATACTTACCGCGCCGATTTTATTTATGAAAATTTAATGATTCAAAACAACATTATTCATAATGCGTATTTAACTAACGTAAAAAAATTATTGTTTTTAGGAAGCTCTTGTATCTACCCTAAGTTAGCCCCTCAACCCTTAAAAGAAGACTATTTACTAAGTGGTTATTTAGAAGAAACTAACGAACCCTATGCCATTGCAAAAATTGCTGGTATTAAAATGATAGAAAGCTATAAGCGCCAATACGGTTGCGATTTTATTAGCGTCATGCCTACAAATATGTATGGTCCTAATGATAATTACAATTTAAACAATAGCCATGTTTTACCTGCGTTAATTCGAAAATTTCACGACGCTAAAGAACAAAATTTACCTTTTGTAGAAATGTGGGGCACCGGTAGCCCTATGCGCGAGTTTTTACATGCCGATGATTTAGGCGATGCCTGTGTGTATTTAATGCATAATTACAGCGGTTTAAAGCACGTAAATATAGGCAGCGGAACCGATTTAACCATTAAAGATTTAGCACTTTTAATACAAAAAACTGTTGGTTATACCGGCGAAATAAAACACGATTTAACAAAGCCCGATGGTACACCTCGTAAATTAATGGATGTATCATTTTTACACTCTTTAGGGTGGAAACATAAAATTGAATTGCCCGAAGGAATAAAATTAGTTTACGAAGATTTTAAGAAAAAGGAAAATGTAAAAGTTTGGTAAACTTAATTAGATAATTTGGCAATAAGTTAATAGGACAATTAACCTAAATGCATTAAAGCTATAAAATGATAAAAAAACACATACCATTATTTATAATTTTTAATTTATCATTTTTAATTTCTGTTGCCCAATTTTACAATTTACCCAACGATTATAGTTTTAATTTTCTAACGCAAAAACAATTAGCAAAAAAAGATTCTAATATACATTCTAGCATACAACCTTATATTCCGTTTTTTTCACAAAAGTATGAGCATATTGCCGATACGCATCGTATTTTTAAATACATAACCGACGATCCTGCTTTAGATGTTATGTTTATTAAACACGTAGTGCGCGTTGAACCTCCTAACGAAAATTTTAAATTACGATTAGATCCCATTTTAAATTTAGAATTAGGTAAAGATTTTGCCGATACCATTAGCCGCCGATTAAATAATAATACACGCGGCTTTATAGGAAGTGGAAGCATTGGCAAAAATTTTTATTTCGAAACCTTATTTGCCGAAAATCAATCGCAGTTTCCAAACTATATTTTCAATAGTGCAAAGCTAACAACCGTTATACCTGGACAAGGCCGCTGGAAGGCTTTTAAAAGTAATGGCTTTGATTATGCTTTTTCTTCTGGCTTTTTTTCGTATCAAGCTTTAAAAAACTTAAATATACAAGTGGGGCACGGTAAACAAAAAATTGGCAACGGTTATCGCTCTTTATTGTTAAGCGATAATGCATTTAACTATCCTTATGCGCGCATTACCCAACAATGGTTTAAAGGCAGAGTACAATATTCAAATATATATGCAGTATTTATGAATTTAGTGTCGGCAAGTGCAATTCTTTCGCCCTATGCCGAACGTTTGTTTCAAAAAAAAGCGGCAAGTTTTCAATACCTAAGTATTAATGCCACTAAATTTTTAAATATTAGTTTTTTTCAAGGCCTAATATGGCAGGCAGGCGATACTAAAAACAAACAACATTTGAGTTGGGAATATTTTAACCCTATTATTTATACCAATCTTACACGCTTTGGCTTAAATACTAAAAATAATATTTTAATTGGTAGCGATATAAAATTTAAAATAACCAATAAATTAAATATTTATGGGCAAATAATGTTAGATGATTTAAGTAATACCAACACATTAGGAAACAGTTGGGGCTACCAAACAGGTTTAAATTATTTTGATGCCTTTAGTATAAAAAATTTATTTTTTCAAACAGAATATAATTATGTAAGCGAAAGAAGTTACTTGGGTTTAAGTACAAATAGTACTACAATTTTACAACCTTACTCACATTACAACCAAAACATAGCATTTACACCTAATTATGGGCAAGAATTAGTTGTTGTAGCGGATTATAAATTTAAACGATTTTTTACCAACGTAAAATATAACTACCAAGTTGTACCGCTTAATAACAATTATTATTATACTGTATCGATGCTCAATGCTAAAGTTGGGTATTTAATAAATCCATCGTATAATTTAAATGTAAACATAGGCGTTAACTATCGTGTGCAAAATTTTAATAACTTTAACAACTTAAATAACCAAACTAACTATGTGTATTTTGGCTTTAAAACAAATTTATATAATACCTATTACGATTTTTAAATGGCAACCTTAGTACTTGTTTTTTTAACGTCTTTTATTGTTGTGCTTTATTCAACGCCTGCTTTAATAAAGGTGGCTGTTTTAAAGCGCTTAATAGATGTGCCTACCGAAGATCGTAAAATTCATAAACGCTCGGTGCCTACTATAGGCGGTATTATTATTTATGCAGGCACTTTATTTGCATTTGCCTTATGGTATAGTATTGATGACATGCTTTATTACGATAAAATTTTTCAATCAGTAAAAGAGTTTAAACTAATAGTAGCATGTAGTTTAATTTTATTTTTTGTAGGCGTTAAAGACGATATTATTGGCACAGCACCTGTAAAAAAATTATTTGCACATATTGTAGTAGCCTTAATTTTAGTATTAATGGGTGATATTAGAATTACCAGTTTACACGGTGTGTTTGGGGTGTATGATATACCTAATTGGGGGAGTGTTTTTTTATCTATTTTTACGTATGTTGTGGTGGTTAATGCTTTTAATTTAATTGATGGCATTGATGGATTAGCTGCTGGTGTGGGCTTTATCATCTGCTGCACGTTTGGCACTTGGTTCATTGTTGCCAACGAATTTCCGTATGCTGCTTTATCATTTGCATTAGCTGGTGCATTAGGCGGCTTTTTAATTTTTAATTTTTCGCCAGCCAAAATATTTATGGGCGATTCGGGCTCCTTAGTAATAGGTATGTTTATTAGTGTGCTTTCATTTAAATTAATTGAATTCCCTATACAAAATTTAGATGGTGTTTGGGTACAAGTTAGTAAGCCTGTATTTGTAATTAGTGCTTTAATTTACCCACTTTTAGATACCTTGCGTGTTTTTATTTTACGAGCCATTAAGGGGCAATCGCCATTTACAGCCGATAGAACACATATTCACCACATGTTGTTGGATTGTGGTTATAGCCACGTTAAAACAGTTATAGTTGTATATATATTTACAGTACTAACCATTGCAGCATCCTTTTTTTCGTTTTATTTTAAAGAAGCTACGTTAAGTTTAATTACCGTATTAATGTGTAGTTTATCGTTTTTATTTACGGTGATTCATATACGCAACAAGCATCAAAAAAAATTATTGCCCAAGTAAACCCGAGCTAGAATTATCTTTATTATTGTTTCGTAAATTAAAGGTAATAGGGTAATTTGTTTTATACCTTACACATTTGTGATTTAAAATTGCAGGCTGCCATTTAGTTTGTTTTATTAAACGCATTGCCTCTTCGCTACAACCTGTATTTACTCCTTGCTTTACAATAATATTTGATACATAACCATTCGTTTCAACAACAAACTCTATTACTACAGTGCCTTCTACCGATTTTTCAATAGCTAGTTTTGGATATTCAATTGTTGTTAAAATAAAATCGTTTAATCCTTCCTCTCCATTTTTATAATACTCTGGCGATTTATCCGCTTTAGTGAAAATTTTATAACTACTATCGGCAAGTAATTGTTTTTTTAAACTTAGTTTATTTTTTTGTTTAAAATAACGCTTATATTTTTCGGTACTTAAATTAAACATTAAAAAATAAGGGCGGCTTTGATTCGGTAAATTAATTGTTTTATAAAATCTAAAAAAATAAAACATTCTTATTACTTCATTTCTTAGTGCATTATTTACTTTACCTTCTATTTTAATATTAATAGCATTTCCATTCGAATCTAAATCAAAAAAAGTAATGAGTTTGGTGTCAAAATTTGACGTTAAAATAGTTTTTGGTAAGGTTAATTGGGTTTGTAAAATTTGTTCAATATGTTCTTTTCCACCAATAGCTTGCGCTTCATATTCTAAACTCGTAGGCGATATTTGTGCATAGAGACAAAACATATTTAATAATAACACTATTATTATACTTTTTTTAAACATACTGCTCATTAATTTTTAAAATGCTGCATTTAAACCTATGGTAAACCCTTGATTAAATTTAGTGTTGGGGGCATAACCAAGTACATAATCAATACGAATGATTTTAAATATTTTTTCAATTCCAAAATTTAATTCGTAATAATATTTTAATTTATTACTTGCTAAAAAGTGCCCACCAATTACTTCTTGTACTTTTAGTTTTTTAATAAGTGGTAGTTTATTTATTATAAAGCCGTTAAAATGGTGCTCGCCATGGGCTTCGGTGTACCATTTATCTGCACTAAACGTATAATATGGCAATAATCTAAAGCTACTTAAATAATCATTTGTGTTAAAAACAGTTTGGTTACCCAAAAAATATTTAAAATCCATAAATAATAATTTTTGTGTGTTTAAAAAACCACCACCTCTAAGTTTATAACTAAACTTTCCAAATAATCCTAGTTTAATATCATCAGTAATAACAGCACTTGCTAAATCGTAATTGGCAGTTGTGTTTAAATACGGAAAAGCTTTTTTATAAATAATACTCAAACGAGGATACTTACTGCCACTAATTATTTTTTGATGAGGAAGAGAATAATATTTTTGTTTAAACCTAAAGGAAAAACTTACTTCGGCACTTAATGCATTGTTGGTCGTAAATATTGAGTCGTGCGAAAAATCAGATCGAGGGTCGTTGCTTGTAAACAATATATTTTTATCATCTCTAATTAAATAATCACTTGTATTTTTTAAGACATCGCGCTCAACGTATTTTATAGTTGAATTAAAATAAATACCATTTTTTACTTCGGTAAAATAATTTAATTCTACACCTGTTTCTTTAAAAGCCTTCATGTAATTACGATTAAGATAAAGCGAGTAAAGGCTATTAACAAGGGGCGAAATAGGGTCTTGTTGGTTATATTGTTCAAAAATAGATTTTACAATTATACCAAAACGCGAAAACTTTTTTGGCTTAAATAAATAATTAAAACCTAACTCCCCTCCCCATAATTTATTAGAAAAACCATAACGCGATTTGCCAGTAATACTATAATTCCTAAAATCTTCAAACGATTTATTAATAGAAAATTTATAACTTAAATTATAACCTTCAACGGTGTTGTATTGAAAGCCATCAGTTACAATACCCGGAAAAGCAATACTAAAATTATTTTTTGTAACGCGATAGTTGTAGCCAAGTATAAGATTTGAAACATTAAATTTATTGCTTTTTCTATCTACCGAATCTTTATACTTATCGGTATCGGTAATTTTTTCGGTGCTATCTTTTTTTCGATAGTCAAATTTTTCTTCGCTTGTTAAGGGCACAGCACGGTTTGCCACCCAATACACCGAATCTTTTTTATTAGCACCTTCTTCTACAACAAACACTTCGTTTTTAAAAAAATTAGGTGTAAAGTTTGGTTTTAAATCATACTCTTTAATATTGGCATTAAAATAACCATTGCCCATAAAGCCAAAGGCATTAAATTTAAAACCAAAGTAAAGTGTAAAGGGCATCCAAATACTATCACCTATTACAGGTGAGTGTATTTGTTTTATGTAAAGAGTATCTACAAAATTTATTTTTGCGTCTTTGGTAAGAAGTAAATCGGCACTGGTTATGCGCCAAGTGCTATCTTGAATATAAATAATACCTCTAAAACAAGGATCGGTTTTGCGTTTGGGAACTACTTTTATTTTATTAATTACTTTGCCTTCGGTAGTAATTTTGCCAATTAAATAAAAACGATAATACAAAAATGCATTTTGGTTTATGGGCGATACAAATGGGCGTGAGCTTAAATTACCCATTTCTACAAGGTTTTGATAAAAGTTAACCTTCATATCGCTTAGTTGATTAAAACTAAAAGCTTTGTTATTACCACTAACTTTGCTGCTATACATTATTTCTTTTTCGTTATTAGTTTTTTTAAAATGATATTTGCTTTCGCTTTCGCTTAAATACACCACACCTTTTAAATCGTTGGTGTCACTGGGGTTACCTCCCGAAAATTTTATAAGTTTAGAAAGATTTTTTGGTAATTTATCAATGCGTTGTAAGCCTTTTATATAGGCTTTACAGGTATAAGCATCTAACTGATTTAAATAATATTTTCGTTTTTTAACTGCTTTTTTAATAATGGCAACGGCGGGATCTTCGCCCGCTTTTATTTCTACTTCTTTTAGGGCAACGCCATCGGTGGTTAAGGTAATGTTTTGTGTTTTATTTTCGTTTAACTCTATTCTTTCGGTACGTTTTGAATAGCCTACATATTGGTACACGATATCATAAGTGCCGGCAGGTAATTTTAAAGTATAAAGCCCGTTAATATTACTGTTGGTGCCTTGCGTGGTGCCTTTTACAATAATGGTAGCAAAGGGTAGTGCTTCATTTTTATCAGATACTTTACCCGATAAAATAAAGGTTTGAGCATTTATTAAACTAGATAAAAAAAGAAAAGTACTTAAAAATATTTTTTTCATTGCTTTGTTGTAAGACGGATATATAGATTAAATAGTTACACTAATAAAAATTACTTTTTATCAAAACCCATAAAAGCATAACTAATAATGTTTGCGCCCATCTTTAAGGCTTTGTTGCGCGCTTCTTCGCTATCTTTATGTATTTCTGGGCTTTCCCAACCATCACCTAAATCGCATTCAAAATCATAAAAACAAACCAAGCGTCCTTTGTATATTAAACCAAAGCCCTTGGGTGCTGCATTATCATGTTCGTGAATTTTTGGTAAACCGTTTTCGAAATTAAATTTTTGGTGGTAGATAGGATGTGTAAAGGGTAGTTCTACCAAATCTAATTCAGGAAAAATTTTTTTTAATTGCGGACGAATAAATTTATCCATTCCATAATTATCGCTTACGTGTAAAAAGCCGCCGCCAATTAAATAGTTGCGTAAATTTTCAGTTTCTTGATTATTAAAAATAACATTACCATGACCCGTCATGTGAATAAACGGGAAATTAAAAATTTCGGCACTGCCCACATCAATGGTAGCTTGCTCTGGGTTAATGCTTGTTTTTAAATTATCGTTGCAAAATTTAATTAAATTGGGCAATGATGTTTCTAAATTTGCATACCAATCGCCACCGCCGTTGTATTTTAAAACAGCAATTTGGTAGGCAAAGGGTGGCTTTGTTTTAAAAGAGAAGGATAAAACAATGGCCACTACTAAACTTATTTTAAATAAAAAATACTTTTGTAACATCCTATAAATTTACAATAAAAATAAACAATTTTACTAATTGAAATTTGATACTTACATTTATAACATTATGTTCTGTGTACTATTCATCACTCTAAAAAATATTAAAAATGGAATACGAAATAAAACCACAAAATAAATTTAGCATAGGCTTAAAGGAATTGTGGGAATACCGTGAGCTATTTTATTTTTTTACCTTGCGCGATATAAAAGTTAAGTACAAGCAAACGGTGTTGGGTTTTTTGTGGGCGGTGGTACAACCCTTGGCAATGGCACTTTTGTTTTCGTTTTTTATAGGTAAAGCCATTGTAAACTACACCAATATGCAAACGCCTTATGTAGTATTTGCATTAAGTGGCCTGGTATTGTGGGGCATTTTTAGCAGTGGTATTAGCAATGCAGGCAATAGCATGGTGGCAAATGCCAACATTATTAAAAAAATTTATTTTCCACGTTTAATAATACCAATATCGGCAGTGCTTGTAGGTGTATTCGATTTTTTTATGGCTTTTACGGTGTTTATAGTGTTTTGTTTATTTAATCATGTGGGTTTTATGTGGCAAGCCATTATCTATTTTCCTGTAGCAGTAGTATTAACAAGTGTAGCCACATTTGGCATTGGTACTTTTTTGGCAGCATTAAATGTAAAGTATCGCGACTTTAGATATATAATCCCGTTTTTGGTGCAATTTTTATTGTTTTTAACACCCGTAATTTATCCTATAACTATTACGTCCAACATATATTTAAAAATAGTAATGGCCTTAAACCCTATGACAGCACCCTTAAATTTATTTAGAGCTGGTATTGGCATTGGGCAATTATATTTACAAATAAATTTACTAAGTATTTTATCGTCGGTAATTTTATTTATAATTGGCTTGGTATATTTTAGAAAAACTGAAGCTTATTTTGCTGATTTGGCTTAAACCACAAATAATAATAGCTACGATTATACAAACAGCAATTAGTATTGTTTAGTTTTAATTTTTTTTAACCATATAGGCATATAGTTTTAATTGAGTATAAAATTAAAGAAAAGAAATTTATAGCATTGACGCTAAGCTTCAATTATACAAAAGATTTATTGCTATAAACAGTTAAGAAAAGATTTTGTTTTAAATTAAAAACCTCGCATTAAATTATTAATGCGAGGTTTTATTTTATAAAAATATAATTAATTTACAGGCACACCTTGTGTTTGTTGGTCGCCTTCGGGCATTAACTCCTCAGGGGGGATAATAGCGCTTAAGCGTTGCACAAACTCTTTACTCAAAGCATCTTGCTTATACTGTTGTGTTAAACCTGCTAAACGTTTTAAAATTTCTTTAGCTTGGTTCATTTCACGTTGAAAAGCCGCTCTATGATTTGGTTTTTGTGCATTATAAATTTTTAAATCGCCCTCAAAAATGGTAAATAATTTTTGTGCTAACTCGTTCGCAATTTTTGTTTCTTTTAGTTGGTAATAGGTACCACATATTGTAAAAATAGTTGCATCATAGGCTACATTTTCATCAGGCATTACCTGTAAACACTTATCTAATACCGCTTTGGCTTTTTTGTTTTTGCCTTCATTTATTAGTGCACCCGCCAATACGCTCATTTGCATGCGTAAATTGCCCGTCATGCGTACGCAATTTTCATCTAAGTTTACACCTTTTTTATCCATACCACCCCACAAAAACTTATTCATAATGTTATCATACATCGCATCGGTATTTACTCTGCCACCCTGCGCTTCTTCGTTTTCGGTTTGTTTAATAGGTACAAAACGGTAAGCTAAACCCTCTAACTGAAAGTATTTTTTTAAACCTACGTATGCTTCGTCACCAGTGGTAACGGCAAAATAAATAGGGCGACTCCAATCGTTGTGTGCCACTAAATCTAACACCATTAAATCATTTTTAGTAATGTAGCTACGGCCACCTAAATCCCAACTTATACGTTTGGTAAGGCGAGCAGTATCTTTTACGGCAACAACTTTATTACGCATTACCTTTAAACTATCAACGTTTACATAAAAGCTACGGGTAGGTAATACATCAATTAATTCACCCCCGTTATCTAACTTATCATTAGGATCGTCGCTTTGCACAAATTTAACGGCTTCGCCAACGTTCATTGGTTTTGAGTCGTGACCTGTAATGTAAACTACCTCCAGCTTTGAGGCTTCTAATTTTTTCTCATCTATTGTAAACGGTATTGGCTTGCTATCATACGCTGCACGGCGCATTTGGCGGATGTACCAATCGGTTTGCAATAAACTTAAATTTACTACACGCACATCGGTACGTATGCCTTCTACTTCTTGCGCATACCAAAGTGGGAAGGTATCATTATCGCCATTGGTAAATAAAATAGCATTTGGCGCACAACTTTGTAAGTAATTAATAGCACAATCGCGCGATAAAGTTCTAAGCGAGCGGTCGTGATCATTCCAACCTTCTTTAGCCATAATACTTGGTACTATTAAGCTTAAAGCGGTGGCGCCAACAGCAGCGCCAATTGTGGCCGCTTTTTTGCTTAGTAAATCGTATAAAAATAACACGCCAAAACCTATCCAAATGGCAAAGGCATAAAAGCTGCCCGTATAGGCATAATCACGTTCGCGTGGTTGATAAGGGGTTTGATTTAAATAAATAACAATGGCTAAGCCCGTTAATAAGAAGAAACACAACACAATCCAAGCGTTTGGTTTATCTTTTTTAAAGTGAAAAAACAAACCTAATAAACCTAAAATAAATGGCAGGGCATAAAAATGGTTATTTGCAAAATTATTTTTATCGCGGTGAATTTTTTGAGAAGTATCGCTATCTAAACGTGCATCATCAAAGGGTTTTATGCCTGAAACCCAATTACCCTCCATGCTATTTCGCATCAATCCTTGTACATCATTTTGTCTGCCAATAAAATTCCAACAAAAATAACGCCAATACATAAAGTTAATTTGGTAACTAAAAAAGTAATTTAAATTAGCTGCCATTGTAGGTATTTCAATAGTTTGGGGTTGCCCATCGCGGCCTTCTACTACTTTATTTTTATGGTTTTCGGTAATATTACCCCAATATTTGTAAGCCGATTCGTGATGCGATTGGCCGCTCCACATACGTGGGAAAACGGTACAAAACTCTTTTTCGTATTTAGGAATACTGTTTTTGCGAGAATCGATTACACGGTAATTTTTTGCAGTCTCATCTTTACCATAAACAGGCGTGCCATCGCCAAACTCGTTACGAGAGCGTTGAGGCGCATTGTAATACTGACCATAAAGTACAGGCCAATCACCGTATTGTTCGCGTAATAAATACGATAACATATTTGGTGCATTTTCAGGATCGTTTTCATCCATAGGTGGGTTAGCTTGCGAGCGAATTACCAACACAAAAAACGAAGAGAAACCAATTAAAATAGTGGCAAAACTTAAAAATACTGTATTTAAAGTAATAGTGCTTTGTTTAAATTTATGAATAAGGTAAACAATGGCGCCTAAAAAAACTAATCTAAAAAACATATCACTACCATTTTGGCCTGTTAATACTGCAAAACCAGCAAAACCAATAGTGGCATAAAAGCCCAATTTGTAATGTTTTTCGTTTTTATTAATGGTGTACGAAATTAAAAAAGATAAAGCTGTAACTAACAATAAACAAAAAACAATGGTACCACTACTAAAGCCCAAGTGAATTTTGTTGGTAAAAAACACTTCGTAATCGCTTAAAAATTTTACAAATTTTGTAATTAATAAATTTTGTACAAAGGCTAAAATACCCACCGATGCAAAGCCTGCAATAAAAAAACCTTTCCAACTAAATTTGTATTTTTTAAAATAAATTACATAGCCAATGGCTGGTATTACTAATAAGTTTAGTAAATGGACCCCAATGGATAAACCTACTAAATAACTAATTAATACTATCCAACGTAAAGCACCTGTTGGGTTAAGGCTATCTTCCTCGTCCCATTTTAAAATGGCCCAAAATACAATGGCAGTAAAAAAGCTACTCATGGCGTAAACCTCGCCCTCAACAGCACTAAACCAAAACGAATCGGAAAACGTGTAGGCCAATGCGCCAACAATACCAGCGCCAATTACCGCCCATTGTTGACCTTGAGCTAAATCTGCTACTTTTTTGCCGTAGGCTTTAATGCCAAGGCGAGTAATTGTCCAAAATAAAAATAATATACTAAACGAGCTTGATAAGGCGCTCATAATATTTATCATCATGGCAGCAGTTGATGGATCGCCACCCCCTAATAGTGAGAAAAAACGCCCTAATAATAAAAAGAAGGGAGCACCAGGTGGGTGACCAACCTCTAATTTATATGAACAGGCGATGTACTCGCCACAATCCCAAAAACTAGCCGTGGGCTCAATGGTGCAGCAATACGTAATGGTGGCAATAGCCCAAACAATCCATCCAGCGAGGTTGTTTAATTTTTTAAATTCTTTAGTCATCATAATTAATGTTTGCGAAGATACAATTTTACTTGGTTTTACGAAGAACGTTTTTTTTGTAAATTTATTTGCAATAAATAAAAAAATAGTATCTTTGCCACTCAAAATTAAGTTCTTTTAACAAAAATGCCCGATCGTCTAATGGCAGGACTTCAGTTTTTGGTTCTGACTATGTTGGTTCGAATCCAGCTCGGGCAACTAAACTTAAATTTTAAATCCCTTAGATTTTCTGAGGGATTTTTTTTTAAATAAAATTTGCAATGAATACACAATTTATAAATGCCACTTTAAACGATTTACCAAAAATTGTTAATACCTATAATAGCACCATAGCCAGTAGGCTTGTAACTGCTGATTTAGAACCCGTTAGTGTTGAAAGTAAATTAGCTTGGTTTAATGCACACAATACAACAAACCGCCCACTTTGGCTTGTAAATTATAACAATGAGTATGCAGGTTGGTTAAGTTTTAACAGCTTTTATGGTAGACCCGCTTATGATGGTTGTGTAGAAGTAAGTATTTATTTAGAAGAAAAATATAGAGGCAATGGTTTAGGTAAAGCCTGTTTACAAAAAGCAATTAACGAAGCGCCAGTATTAAAAATACACTCATTATTAGGTTTTATTTTTGGGCATAATACGCCCAGTTTAAATTTATTTTATCAATTTGGTTTTACCAATTGGGCAAACTTTCCGGCAATTGCAAATATGGATGGCGTAATGCGCGATTTAATTATTGTGGGTAAAAAAGTGTAGTAAGTACATATGTAACGGTATTTTTTGTAATTTTATGTTCAATGAAAAAAAATTACCTTTTAATTTTAATACTTTGCGCTTTAATAAGCTCTTGCGGTTATAAATTTTCGTTACAAAAACGCAGGTATAATAATGGTTTTTTTATTACATCAACAAGTGGCAAAAATAGTTTCGAAAAAAGTCACACAACCAGTCACAACAAAAAAATACAAGCCCCTATAGCCAAAACAGATGTTGAAATTGCAAAGACACTAACCCCTTTAACTAAAAAAAGTAATGATGCTACAGACCAAAATTTTATCAAACATAATGGCATAAACACCCAACTAAATAATAGCATAAGAACTCAAAGTAGCTTACTACCAGTTAATGTTGAAAGCAAAAAAAGTAGAATTAATAAAGAACTAACCATAAAAAATAAAAATAAGTTAGGGGATATACTCGAAATATTTGAAAATATTTATATAGCCTACTTATTTATTACTGCAATAGTAGTAATAGCTATTCTTTTACTTTATTTATTTAGTGTTTTCCCACCCTTACAAGCTATTTTAATTATCATTGTAGGCATAATAATATTAGCATTAATGGCCGGATTGGGTGCGGCTATTCGTTACTAATAGTTTGTTATTTTAATTAGCTAACTGTTTCTGCTTTTAATAATTTTAGCTAAATATAATTAACTAACTTAAACTTCTATAAAGTTTAATCATCTAAAAAAATATGCCTACTCCTTTAAGTCAAATTTTTCATCTGTATAGTCGCTTGGGTTTTGGCATTTCATACGCTGAGGCTAAGCTATTACAACAAAAAACATTAACCGAAATTGTAAACAATCTAATTGTTTCATCCTCTATCCCCACCTATTTAAACGACATAAAAAAAGAAGATATTCCCAACCGAAAAGACGCCATGGAAGAGGGAATGAATAAAAAAGAATTTCAACAACTCGTTAACGAAAAATTACAAGAATTAAATATTGCGTGGGTAAAAAAAATAATTTCAACCAAAAGTAATTTGGTCGAAAAACAAACCTTGTTTTGGCACAACCATTTTGCCTGTCGTATTCGCGATCCTTTTGCCATGCAGGAATTAAATAACATTCATCGCAAATTTGCTTTTGGTAGTTTTAGAGATTTATTAGTAGAGGTAAGTAAAAGCCCTGCTATGATTTTGTATTTAAATAATCAACAAAATAAAAAACAACATCCTAACGAAAATTTTGCACGAGAGGTGATGGAATTATTTACATTAGGCCGAGGCAATTATACCGAAAATGATATTAAAGAAGCCGCCAGAGCATTTACCGGATGGACTATAAATAAAGATACACGCGATTTTGAATTTAAAGAAAAACAACACGATGCGGATGAGAAAATTATTTTTAATCAAAAAGGTAATTTTGGTGGCGAAGATGTAATAAATATGCTTATTAGTAATAAACAAACCGCTTATTATATTACAAAAAAAATGTATAAATATTATGTAAACGAAACTATAAACGAAGAACGCGTAAAACAGTTAGCCGATTTTTATTATCAAAATCAATATAATACAGGGGCATTAATTAAAAAAATAGTTACAAGTGCTTGGTTTTTTGATGGAGAAAATATGGGCTGTAATATTAAATCGCCTATTGATTATTTGGTGGGTTTATCACGTCAATTTTCTATCACTTATTCAAACTATAAATTAATATTTCAGTTACAACGTAATTTAGGAATGCAATTATTTTTTCCGCCAAATGTTGCAGGTTGGCCAGGTGGTAAATTATTTATAGATAGCTCTACATTATTGTTACGCATGAAATTACCCTCGGCATTATTAAATAACAGCGAATTAGAAGTAGCCGAAAAAATTGACGACCCTGATGACCAAGCAAAAGAATATATTTTTACAAATAAAAAATTAGAAACAGAAGTTAATTGGACCCCCATTTTAGAAGAAACAAAAGGCCTAGAATTTGACAAATTATTAAAAATATATTTATTAAAACAACCTTTACTAAAAGTAATTAATAAAATAAAAAGCGATACTGCCCTGGGACAAAAAGAAATGATTTTAAAAATTGTGTCGTTGCCCGAATACAGCTTAGCATAGTATTATTTGGTCGCTGAGCTTGTCGAAGCGATAAATAATAATTTATAATAAAATAATAGATGTGGTTTCGATAAACTCAACCACCAAAAAATAAAAAAACCTCAGTTGCTCCGTGTCTCTGTGGTGATAAAATTAAGAGTATGAACAGAAGAAATTTTATAAAAACAAGTTCGCTTGCAAGCGGTTATTTTATGTTGCCTGGTTTTTTAAAGCCTTTACAAAATATAGTAACCCTACCCGCACAAAAAAACTTGGTGGTTATTCAGTTTTCGGGAGGTAACGATTGGTTAAATACCATTGTGCCTTTTAATAACGATTTATATTTTAAAAAACGTCCGCACATTGGCTTAAAAAACGACAAAATAACCTTGTTAGAAAAAGATTTAGCCTTAAATAATGTGTTGTTACCAATTAAAGAATTTTATGACAATGGCGAGTTAAGTATTGTAAATAATGTTGGATATCCAAACCCAGATAGGTCGCACTTTAGAAGTATGGATATTTGGCATACTGCCAGCGATAGTAATCAAATTTTACAGTCGGGTTGGTTGGGAAGATACTTAGATACTTCCTGCAAATTCTCATACGAAGCCATTGAAGTAGATAATTATTTATCATTGGCCCTAAAAGGTAAAACCTTAAATGGCTTAGCAGTAAAAAATATTAATCAATTGTATAAAGAAGTAAAAACGCCCTACTTTAATGATTTGGTAAGCGTTATAAATGATGATATCTTATCAGAAGATAATCAAGGATACCTTTATAAAACATTAATTGAAACCCAAAGTAGTGTAGGTTATATATATGAAAAAAACAAAATAATTTCAAATAACTTTACTTATCCCAATACCGAAATTGGAAATCAATTAAAAAATATTGCCAATTTTATTTCTAGTGAAATTACTACAAAAGTATATTATGTAAGTTTGGGAGGCTTTGATACGCATGCAGGACAAGTAGATAAACAAAACAAAGTATTAAGCCAATATGCCGAAGCCGTTGCCACATTTATAAAAAATTTAAAAGAACTAAATAAATGGGACGATACCTTAATTTTTACCTTTAGCGAATTTGGCCGAAGAGTAGAAGAAAATGCGAGTACAGGTACCGATCATGGCACGGCTGGTAATGTATTTTTATTTGGTAAAAACTTAAAAAAGAAAGGAATTGTAAACCAAGCACCCGACTTAACAAATTTAGATAACGGAGACTTAAAATACAGTGTTGATTTTAGAAGCATTTATAAAGATATTTTACAAAACTGGTTACAAACCGATGCTACTAAAATTGTATCTGCAAATGTAAATCCGTTTGATATTATTTAAATGGAAACAGACTCACAAATATTAATAGATTTAGTTACTGTAAAAATGCCTTTTGGCAAGTACAAAAACGTTACACTTTGCAATATACCTGAATATTATTTAAGTTGGTATAATGGCAAGGGGTTTCCGCAAGGTAAATTGGGTATGCAATTACAAACCCTATACGAAATAAAATTAAATGGGTTAGAGTATTTATTAGAACCGCTTAAAAAAATGCATAAAAAATAGTAGTTTTGCCTTTTATTTTTTATAATTATTTTTTTGAATTTTGATTATACATATATCCCCTTAGGCAACGCAAAAATTTTTGAGCCCGTAACCCTTTTAACCAATAGTTTTATTGGAACGTTTTGTGTTTACTCATTTATAAAAATAAAAAAATATAACACAAAATTAGCTACCGAGTGGGCTTACTTTTTTTTATTACTCGGTATAAGTAGTTGCTTTGGCTCAACTGCCCATGTTGTACATTACCAACTAGGAAATTTATTTTTAAATACTGTTATTTTTTTAATGAATAGCCTTTCGTTACTATCTATTTACTTTTGTTTTAAAGCCGCAAATACTAGTTTATTACTTCATAAACCTCAACAAAATAAATACACTACTTATATTGTAATGGCGTGGGTTTTAATTTTGTTAATTTTTACTTTAATTAATAACGATTTTTTATTAATTAAAATCCATGCGGGCTTGGTACTTATGTATTCGCTAGTTACTCATAGCATAACCTATTTTAAAAAACAAACTGGTAGCGGGTGGATTGCGGGTGGTATTTTAGTTTCGTTTATATCTATTATAATTCATTCATTAAAATTATCAATAAGTGATTGGTTTAATTATAAAGACATTGCACATGTTGTTATACTCATCTCTTCCATAATAATGGTTAAAGGTATTTTGCTAAAATTAAAAAGTTTAAAAGCCTAAAAAACCTTCTAATTGAGCAATACTTACATTTTTTTGTTCGTCGCTAATAAAATTTCCAGCTTCGTTTAATACCTTATCTATTGTTGATATTGGCAACTTTGTATGATAAACATGTAATTTTAAATAGTTTAAAATACCTGTTAAATCCTCCATACCTCTTAAATTTCCGGCGCGGCCACTACTTACCCCTACTAAACACGCCTTTTTGTTTGCCCATTCTTTTGGCGAAATACTATCTAAAAATAATTTTAAAATACCTGGATAACCACCATTGTACTCGGGTACTACAAAAATAAATTTTGTGGTATTCACAATATATTTTTGTATTAATTGCGTATATCCGTCGCTACGATTACCATACAATTCTGTAAAAGCAATGGTTTGAGGTAATTCGCAAAAATCAAAAATTTGAGCATCTACATTTTTTTCTTTTAAAAAGCTTTGGTACAACTTACTTATCTTTAAGCTATTGCTGTTTGCGCGATTGGTACAATTTATTATAACTATTTTATCCATATTTTTATTAACATTTTTATTAAACTTATAAGCCCTATTGTTAAAAACTAACAACACTTAAAGTTCGTAATAAGTTTAACTTTACAAAAAGCATTTTTACTATTTCTTAATTTTTTTATGAACATTACATATTACGGTCATTCTTGTTTTGGAGTTGAAATTAATGGCAAACACTTGTTATTTGATCCATTTATTTCGCATAACAAATTAGCTATAAACATAAATATTAATGCCATAAAAGCCGATTATATTTTAATTACTCATGGGCACGAAGATCACATTGCCGATGTGGAAGCCATTGCCAAAAACACAAAAGCAAAGGTAATTTGTAATGGCGAAATTAACGATTGGTTGGTAAGAAAAGGTGTTGAAAACACACACCCAATGAATATAGGTGGTAAGTTAAAATTAGAATTTGGTAACATTAAAGCAGTAGTGGCAATACATAGCAGTAGCATGCCCGACGGAACATATGGCGGCACAGCAATGGGATTTGTGATTGAAAGTACAGAAGGTAGTTTTTATTATGCAGGCGATACCGCTTTAACCTACGATATGAAATTAATTGGCGAATATCGCAACATTAACTTTGCATTTTTACCCATTGGCGATAATTATACAATGGGTGTTGATAACGCTATTATAGCCTGCAACTTTATTAAGTGCGATGATATAATTGGAATGCATTATGACACATTTGAATCTATACAAATTGATAAAAACGAGGCCATAAATAAATTTAAACAACAAGGTAAAAAACTAACATTAATGCCAATTGGCGAAACAATAACAAAATAAAAACTATAAACTAAGTTGTCATCCTGAGCATAGTCGAAGGGTAGTATCTTAATTTATAACTTATAATTATACTAACATGGGAAAAATAATAGCAATAGCAAATCAAAAAGGTGGCGTAGGTAAAACTACTACTGCCATTAACTTAGCAGCAAGTTTAGCTGTTTTAGAATACAAAACATTATTAATTGATGCCGACCCTCAATCAAATGCTACATCTGGCGTTGGCATTGATGTCGCCTCAGTAACAGCAGGCTTGTACGAGTGTATAATTGATAGTGTACACCCTAAAGATGTTATTTTAAAAACAGACACTCCTAATTTGTTTTTACTACCAACCAATGCCGATTTAGTAGGTGTTGAACTAGAGCTAGTAAGCCTTACAAATCGTGAATACATGATGAAAAAAGCAATTGACAAAATAAAAGATAAGTACGATTTTATTATTGTAGATTGCTGCCCATCCTTAGGCTTAACCGTTATAAACTCTTTGTGTGCATCTGATAGCGTTATTATACCTGTACAATGCGAGTATTTTGCGTTAGAAGGAATGGGTAAATTATTACAAACTATTAAAATTGTACAAACCCATTTAAATACAAATTTAGATATTGAAGGTGTGTTACTTACTATGTTTGATGGGCGTTTACGCTTAGCTAACCAAGTTGTAGAAGAAGTTAAAACCCATTTTCAAGACATGGTATTTGATACCCTTATTCAACGCAATACCAAACTAGCCGAAGCCCCAAGTTTTGGTAAAACAATTATTATGCACGATGCTATTGGCAAAGGTTCTACTAGTTACTTAAACTTAGCTCGCGAAATATTACAACGCAACGGACTAACAAAAATTAGCGATAAAAATAGAGTCATAAAAGTACAAGAATCAGAGGAAGAACTAAGCGAAGACATTTAATAACAGTTTAGAAAGTTAAAAAAAATTAAAGTTTAGAAAGTTGGATAACAACTCTAAAACTCCCCTAACTTTTCTAACTTTCCTAACTTTCAAACTTAAAAAAATGAGTAACATAAAAAAACCTGCATTGGGCCGAGGATTAAGCGCCTTACTACAAAATGCAAAAACCGATATTACCACAAAAGAAGTGGGTGAAAACACCCCCCTTGTTAACACTATCTCTCAAATAAAAATTAAGCACATTGAAGCTAATCCCTTTAATCCACGTAGTAATTTTGAAGAAACAGCCCTACACGAATTAAGCGATAGTATAAAACAACACGGTATCATTCAACCCCTTACAGTACGTAAATTAGGCTATGATAAATACCAATTAATTTCGGGCGAACGCCGTTTTAGAGCCTCGCAAATTGCTGGATTAACCGATGTGCCAGCTTACATTCGTATTGCTGATGACCAAGCCATGTTAGAAATGGCACTAGTAGAAAACATTCAACGCGAAGATTTAGACCCCATTGAAGTATCCTTATCCTACAAACGTTTAATTGATGAATGTAATTTAACCCAAGAACAATTAAGCGAAAAAGTTGGCAAACAACGTAGTACCGTTACAAATTTTTTAAGGCTTTTAAAATTGCCTGCGCCCATTCAAAAAGCCTTGCGCGATAGAGAAATAACGATGGGTCACGCAAAAGCATTAATTAATATTGATAACGACGATAGGCAATTAGCCATTTTTGCATTGGCTTTAGAGCAAGATTTATCGGTTAGGCAAATAGAAGATTTAGCCCGTGGCGAAAAAATAAAAGTAATGCCAAAAGTTACTCGCGTCGAAAAACCTTTAACCACCGAAGATAAAATTATTACCAAACAACTAGATAAGCTTTTTGATAAATCGTATCAATTTTCACGTAACAGTAAGGGCGGCGGAAACATTAATTTAAAATTTAATAATAATAAAGAATTACAAAATATTCTTTCGTTTTTTGGCATTGAATAATAAAATACTTTAATTTACACAAATAATTATAAAAATTCTTAACAAATAAAAAATCAACCTATGAAAGTATCAATAATTGGAGCTGGAAACGTAGGCGCAACATGTGCCGAATATATTGCTCTTAACAGCATTGCAAGCGAAGTAGTTATTTTAGACATTAAAGAAAATTTTGCAGAAGGTAAAGCTTTAGATTTAATGCAAACTGCCACTTTAAACGGCTTTAATACAAAAATTACTGGTAGCACTAACGATTATGCTAAAACAGCAAATAGTAAAGTAGTAGTTATAACCAGTGGTATACCTCGCAAACCAGGTATGACCCGCGAAGAATTAATTGGTATTAATGCTGGTATTGTAAAAACAGTAACCGAAAATGTTTTAAAACACAGCCCCGAAGCCATTATAATAATTGTTAGTAACCCAATGGATACGATGACCTATTTAGCTTTAAAAGAAAGCAAATTACCAAAAAATCGTATAATTGGTATGGGCGGTATATTAGATAGCGCTCGTTTTAAATGCTATTTATCGCAGGCGTTAAACGCCCCTGCAAGCGATATTAGCGGCGTGGTAATTGGTGGCCATGGCGATACAACCATGATACCTTTAACACGTTTAGCTTCTTATACTGGCGTACCTGTTTCTCAGTTTTTAGATGCTGATGCGCTTAAAAAAGTAGCTGCCGACACCATGGTAGGTGGTGCAACATTAACTGGCATGTTAGGCACAAGCGCTTGGTATGCCCCAGGTGCATCGGTTGCGCAATTAGTAAACAGTATTTTAAACGACCAAAAAAAATTATTTCCTTGCTGTGTGTTTTTAGATGGCGAGTATGGACAAAAAGATATTTGCCTTGGAGTGCCAGTTATTATTGGTGCTAACGGTTGGGAAAAAATTGTAAACTATAAACTTAATGCAGATGAACAAGCTGCTTTTGCAAAAAGTGCTGATGCAGTAAGAGCCATGAATACTGTTTTAAACGAAATGAAAACAGCATAAAAAAATTACCACCTTTGGTAAAATAGGAATAAAATTTAAAAAATACCCACTGGTGGGTATTTTTTTTATTTAAAGGTATGTATATTTTTGCCGTTAATTATTAAAACAATTTAAACCCCAAAAACAAACAAAATGAAAAAACTATTTATTATTGCAGTTGCTGCTTCAGCTATGTTTTTAGCTTCTTGCTCAGCAAAAATTAATTCAATGTCTAAAAACTCAGTGCCTTTTCCAGGTATGACAGTTACACGCGCAGATTACAAATTATCTAAAGATGTAAGTGCAGAAGTAGAGGTAAAAAGCTGGTCAGCTTTAGGTGGTTACTTAAAAGGTGCAAAAGCAGTTGGCGAAGCTAAACACGAATTACGCCAAGGTATTGTTAATGGTTTTGGTTTAGACATTCCGTCTCAAATAGCAGTATACAAAATATTAGATGCTAACCCAAATTTTGATTATTTAACTAACGTACGTGTAACTAGAGAATACACTAGAAAATGGTTATTATTTTTTACAAAATACAATTCTAAAATTAAAGTTGTAGCTAAAGGCGTTACTTTAAATACTGAGAAATAATCATCTCAAAAATTAATAAGTAAAAATTTTTAACAATTTAAAATTAGATATTCAAATGAAAAAAATAA
>JANYEQ010000088.1 GCA_025363015.1 Bacteroidota bacterium | reverse complement strand
AACCAAATTGATATTTGTACCAACTGTACTGAGGGCACCCAAGTGTTTACTTAATTACAAATTATTTAAAACAAAAAAACCACTCTAATATAATAGAGTGGTTTTTAATTTATAGTAAAACTATAATTAGCTTACTTTACAATCGTCAACATTATCAACTGTATAGGTATTGTTTCCTGATGTTGTAGTTTGAGTCCATTTTTTAGATAAACAACCAGCTGTAGCCTCTCTTTTAGTTACGTGACCCCAAACTCGAACATTTGTTGAAGTAGCTCCAACACCGTTTGAAGTAGAAGTAGTTGTGCAGGTACAAGTTCTTGATTTGCGACAAGATGTAATGCTTAAAGCAGCTATTACGAATAATGGAATAAATATTTTTTTCATTTTTTTAATTTTTTAATGTTAATAATTAGCTTAATTTACAATCGTTTGTACTTGTGGTGGTATTACTACCAAAAGTACTAGTAGATGAATTTTTAGTACAATAATCTTTAGCAGGGCCTTTTTTAGCCTTAGTTAAAGTATATACTTGAACAGAGCTAGAGCCTGAACCACTTGTATTTGTGCAAGTACAGGTACGGTCTTTTTTACAAGACGCAAAGCTAATTGCTAAAGCAGCAACAGCTAATAATGTAATTTTTTTCATTTTTTGGGTTTTTAAGTTTATGAGTACAAATATATGGTTAATTTTTTAGTTGCAAAATTAATTCAATATTAAATAATTTAGTATTTGTAATTAGTCTAAATAGCAATAAGCACTAATAATAGTATAAATTAAATTTTACAAGTATTCAAAGGTTCCAAACTCACTAGTAATAGTTACCTTTTTGGTTTTTGCTTCCTCTACTCTACCAATAATTTTGGCATCTACATTAAAGGCTTTACTAATAGTAATAATTTGGTTTGCAAATTGCTCGTCTACATAAAGCTCCATTCGGTGCCCCATGTTAAATACTTTGTACATTTCTTTATACTCAGTATGGCTTTGTTGTTGTATGGTTTTAAATAAAGGTGGCACTTCAAATAAATTATTTTTTATAACATGTACATTATCGTTAATAAAATGTAATACTTTAGTTTGTGCGCCACCGCTGCAATGCACTATGCCATTAATATTAGCACTTCCAATATCTGAAATTATTTTTTTAATTATCGGTGCATACGTTCGGGTGGGCGATAAAACTAGTTTCCCTGCATCTATTTTTTGGTGTTGTGTACTACCGTTTTCATCACTGTAACTTACATCAATTTTATCTGTTAAGTTTAAACCGCCAGTGTAAACAACACTTTCTGGCAAAGCGTTATCAAAACTTTGTGGGTATTTTGTGGCTAAGGTTTTAGTAAATACATCGTGCCTGGCGCTGGTTAAACCATTGCTACCCATGCCACTGTTATACTCAGTTTCGTACGTAGCTTTGCCATAACTACACAAACCCACAACTACATTTCCTGCTTTAATAGCGTGGTTACTAATTACATTTTTACGTTGCATACGGCATATTACAGTGCTATCTACAATTATAGTGCGCACTAAATCGCCAACATCGGCAGTTTCGCCACCAGTGCTAGAAATAGATATACCATTATTGCGTAAATTTTGTAATACTTCTTCCGTTCCATTAATTATGGCGGCTATAACTTCGGCTGTAATTAAATGTTTGTTACGCCCAATGGTAGATGAAAGTAAAATATTTTCAAAGGCGCCCACACAAATTAAATCATCTACATTCATAATTACGGCATCTTGTGCAATGCCTTTCCATACGCTTAAATCGCCAGTTTCTTTCCAATACATATAAGCTAAAGCCGATTTTGTACCTGCGCCGTCGGCATGCATAATTAAGCAATGCTCATCACTTCCACTTAAAGTATCGGGTACAATTTTGCAAAATGCTTTTGGAAACAAACCTTTATCTATTTTAGAAATTGCAGCATGCACATCTTCTTTACCAGCCGATACGCCTCGCAATTGGTATTTATTATCGCTCATTTGGGTGTATAAAATATTTATCCAAAAATAACATTAATTTCTGTTTAGGTGAGTAATATATATTATGCTTTAAAAAAATAATCGTATTTACTAAACCACATAGAGATATAATATGTATGTATTACCTTGCTATGCAAACTATCTTTTTATGTAGTTAATTTATTAAAAAAATATAGTAGTATATGTTTGTAAATAACTAATAAACTAAAATTAAATTTATAACTTTATAGCCATGCAAACTTCATCCAAAAGCCATTATTTTACAAACGAAGCCTTGGCTAAATTTGTACAATCGCAGGGAAAAACTGTTCAAAAAATTGTGTGTCATTTGTGGCAAAATACTCATAATCCAAGCGAATTAGTAGAGATAATTGATAACGTAGAATTGCATTTTACTGATTTAACAAAACTAACCATTGCTTGTAATCAAGATGGGGATGCCCTGGACGCCATAGATTTTAATTATCAAAAAGCTGCTAAAGCTATTCACGATGAGTTTGAAGGCAAAATAAAATTATTTTCGGTTAATGCTTCTAACACAAAAATGTGGGAAGATGTACTTGGTAAAACATTAAAGCTTGTAAAACTTACTAAAGATGGCGAGTACTACCAATCTACCGCTTTAATATTAGATTTTGGCGATGAAAAACGCGAAATAGAAATTGCACCTTTAGATGGCTTAATTATTGATTTTTACGAAGAATAAGAAATGTTTAATTTTTATTTGTAATTTAAGCCTTTGTTTATTTAAGCGTTAATGAAGCATTTAATTTATAGCCTTTTTTTTATACAATTATTTTTTTATTCGTGTACCACCAACACAAATTCTGTAAGCAATAAAACCAACAGCACCACTGATTCTAGCACCCTACTCACAAACAAACCTTTAAAGCCAGTAGAAGTAAAGCCAACGTTTGCTAAAATACAATTAGCGGGTATGCCCAATGCCATTACAATTAGTAATGTGCAAACAATTGTAACTAACACAAATATAATAGCTGTTGGTAACCCAAAAATCATTCAAACACCAACTAACCTTAACAGCATTACGCCTGCCACAGATACGTTTGCTTTACCGCAAAAAATAAAATTAAAATACAAACAGGTTTTATGTATACAGCCCCAACCAATTGCCGCATTAGCACCCCGTTTTAAAGATGCTGCTAATTGTTATTTACAATATTTAGATGCTGATCAAGGGATGAGTTCATCCTACATTCGTTGTATTATAAAAGATAAAAACGGTAACTTATGGTTTGGTACAAATGGCAGTGGGCTAAGTAAGTACGATGGTAAATCGTTTACGCATTACACCCAAAAAAATGGCTTATCTAACAATACCGTTTTATCACTTATAGAAGATAGTAAAGGTAATATTTGGATAGGCACCGAGGGTGGTGGCGCGTGTTGTTTTAATGGTACCTCGTTTATTTATTTTACCGAAGAAGAAGGCTTTCCAAATAATACCGTAACTTCTATTTTTGAAGACAGGCAAAAAAATATTTGGCTAGGTACTAATGGCAGTGGCGTGTGTAATTTTAATGGAAAAGAATTAACCGTGTATGCCGAAAAAAATGGATTAAGCAACAACAGTATTCGAAGTATTATACAAGATAAAAATGGTGCACTTTGGTTTAGTACCACAGGTGGCGGTGTATGCAGGTTTGGCGGCACCTCGTTTACACATTATGGCACTAACGAAGGTTTAAGTTACGATATTGTGTTATCATCCATTATGGATAAACATGGCAACTTATGGTTTGGTACAGATGATGGCGGTGTAAATAAATTTAATGGCAAATCGTTTACCCAATACACAAAAGCGCAAGGCTTAAATGATAATTGTATTACCTCAATATTAGAAGATAAGGCTGGTAATATTTGGTTTGGCTCTTATAGCGGGGGTGCCACCAAATTTGATGGTAAGTTACTCACCTCTATAACAGAGTGGCAAGGCTTAACAAACAAAAACATTACCTCTATTTTTGAAGACGATGGGCAAAACATTTGGTTTGGCACCTATGGCGGTGGCGTTTGTAAATACAACGATAAATTATTTGTAAATTATTCGCAAACCGAAGGCTTAGGAAACAATACCGTTAGAGGCATTTGCGAAGACAACGAAAAAAACTTGTGGTTTGCTACTTATGGCGGTGGCATTATTAAATATACAGGTAACCAATTTATACATTATAGTGAAGCACAGGGCTTACCAAGCAAAAATATTAAAACCATTACTAAAGATAAAAAAGGTAATATTTGGTTTGGTACAGATGGTAACGGAATAATAAAGTACGACGGAAAAACATTTTTTAATTATACCACCTTGCAAGGTTTAAATAGCGATTATGTTTTAAGTTCGTATTGCGATAAGGCTGGCAACCTTTGGTTTGGTTTTGATGAAGAAGGCGCCTGTGTTTTTGATGGCACTAGCTTTTATAAATACTCGCAACAAAATGGCCTATGCGGTAATTACATTATTAGCATTACACAAGATACGGATTCTAATATTTGGTTAGCTTCTGATGGTAATGGCGTAAGTAAATTTAAAAACAACACTTTTTACAATTATTCTACCCAGCAAGGCTTGTGCGATAATTTTGTAAATACAATGTTAGTAGATAAGCAAGGTAATATTGGCTTTGGAACCAAAAATAACGGCATTTGCGTTTTATCAAAAAATAAAATTAATTCATTACAACCCACATTTTATTACTACTCCGAAAAAAATGGATTAATAAATAACAACATTCAATCTTTAATTGAAGATGGTAATCACAATAAATGGATTGCTACCCAAAAAGGCTTATGCTGTTTAATTGACGATACCTTACAAAGCACTAAACTATTTGTTTACTCAACCACAAACGGGTTAAAAGCAAATAATTTTTTTGCAAACAGTGCGTTAATCGACAGTAAAAATAAAGCTTGGTGGGGCACTGGTAAAGCACTTTCAGCATTAGATTTAAATACCTTTAATTTAAATTGTCACACACCATCTATTCAATTAAATAATATAGAAGTTGAACAAACCTTTATTGATTATAATGCCTTAGCCATTACAAAAACAAATAAGCACTCGCACATTATTGGAAATTTAACAAAAAAAGATTTAGCAAAAATTCAATTTGATAGCGTTAAACCTTTTTATAATTACCCTTTAAACTTAGTATTACCCTATAGTTTAAATTATGTAACCTTTAACTTTAGTGGTATTGATTGGACTAGCCCCGAAAAAATACAGTATCAATATATGTTAGACGGTTTAGATAAAGATTGGAGCCCCCCCACCTTCGAAAACAAAGTATTTTATTCTAATTTACCCGCTGGTAATTATACATTTAAAGTTAAGACTCTTGGTATTTCAAATACTTGGAGCAGCCCAATAGATTATAAATTTACAGTAAACTCGCCTTGGTGGCTTACTTGGTGGGCCTATACATTATATGTATTAATTTTAATAGCGGTAATTATTATTTATACAAATATGCGAACGCGCAAATTAGTAAGCCAACGTAAATTGTTAGAACAAACCGTAATTGAACGCACCAGCGAAATTGTAAAACAAAAAGAAATTGTTGAAGAAAAACAAAAAGAAATTGTAGATAGTATAAATTACGCCAAGCGCATTCAGCGTGCTATTCTCGCAAGTAATAAAGTATTTGAAACCTCATTTAACAACAATTATTTTATTTATTATCAACCAAAAGATATTGTGAGTGGCGATTTTTATTGGGCTGCGCCACCTAAAAATAATATTTTTACCCTAATTACTGGCGATTGTACAGGCCACGGCGTGCCCGGTGCTTTTATGAGTTTATTAAATATTAGTTTTTTAAACGAAGCCATTAACGAACGAAAATTAACCGACCCTTCTGAAATTTTAAACCACGTACGCCAACGTATTATTGTTTCACTAGCGCAAGATGGAAGCGAAGAAGGTGGTAAAGATGGTATGGATTGTAGTGTGGTGTGTTTTGATTTAACAAACAAAAAATTAATACTTGCTGCTGCAAATAACCCCGTTTGGATAATACGAAAAACCACAACATTAACCAACCCAGCCAATTATGAGTTAATTGAATTTAAAGGCGATAAAATGCCGGTTGGGCGTCATATTAAAGAAAATGTGTCGTTTACCACCCAAACATTTGATTTACAAAGTGGCGACTTTGTTTATACTTTAACCGATGGTGTTTGTGACCAATTTGGCGGGCCAAAACAAAAAAAAATAACATCGCGCGGTTTAAAAAATACCCTCTTACAAATAACCGAACTACCCGCCAACCAACAAAAAATGAAAATAGAAAACATGATTAAAAATTGGATGGGAAATACAGAACAAATGGACGATATGCTTTTAATAGGTATTAAAATTGATTAAACATAAATGTATAAAACTCATAAACCACACAGCCTTTTTTGCTTAATTACTATTTTATTTTTTTTAATAAGTAGTTGCAAACCCTTTAAAGAGGCCGAATGTACAGGCATTACAGGCTTTAAAGTAAATAAAATAGATTTAAGTGGCATTGACGCCGATATACAACTAGGTATTAAAAACCCTAATACCATTGGCTTTAGCGTTTACCCAAGTACCTTTGATGTGATATATAACGGTGTAAACTTAGGCACTGCTCACTCATCAAAACGAGTTCACATTGCAGCCAATACCGAAAAGGCTTACACCTTTAACTTAAAAAGTAGCTTTAAAAATGCCAGTATGGTAGATGTTATGAAAATAGTAAACGGAGGCGGTAAAGGCATGTTACAAATTAATGGTAATATGAAGGCAGGTAAATTTTATTTAAAGAAAAAATTTCCAGTTAATGTAAAAGAAAGAGTAAGCCTGTAACCTGAACCTATATTTTTAACAAATTATTACAGGTAATGTTTAACGTGCATTAAACGAGATACATTTAAAAAATATTTAACAAAATTATTCGGATTCGTTAACAACTAGTTTAGTTTAAAGCTTGATAAGAATGTAAAATACAATTTTTACAATAAAATTTTTCTATTAATAAAGCCACCGCCAACTAAATCATCGCCCTCGTAAATAACTGCACTTTGCCCTGGCGCAACACCATTTACTGGCTTATGAAAAATAACATCTAAACTAGTATCATTAGTATTTATAGTGGCTAAAGTCCCAGCATCTTTGTATCGTATTTTGGTTAAACCTACAAAATCGTTTGGTAAAGTTTCGTATTTGATAAGGTTGTAGTCACGCACGGTTAAATGGTTTTCTTCTAAATCGTCTTTATCGCCCAGTACTACTGTATTTGTTTCGGGTATTATTTCTTTTACAAAAACGGGTACTCCCATGGCAATTTCTAAACCTTTGCGTTGCCCAACCGTAAAGTAAGGGTAGCCTTTATGAGTACCTACTTTTTTATTTTTATAAATAAAATCGCCACCTGCTACTGTCGTTTCTAAGTGAGGCAATTTATGGTTTAAAAAAGCGCGGTAATCGTTATCGGGTACAAAACAAATATCATAACTTTCGCTTTTGTTGGCAAGGTCATAAAAACCTGCGTCTTTAGCCATTTGTTTAATTTCTGTTTTTTTAAAACCACCCAAAGGAAACATTGTTCGGCGCAAGCACTCTTGATCTAAACCCCACAATACATAGGTTTGGTCTTTGGTATGGTCTGTTCCTTTATAAATTATTTTGCGGTTATTTTCTTCGCGTAATTGCGCATAATGCCCCGTTGCAATAAATTCACAATCTAACATGTTGGCACGTTTTAAAAGCGCGTCCCACTTAATGTGTGTGTTACATAGTACACAAGGGTTAGGCGTGCGCCCAGCTAAGTATTCTTCTACAAAATTATTAATAATAAATTCGCCAAACTCGCCACGTATATCTAAAATATAATGCGGAAAACCAAAGTTAACGGCCATAGTGCGGGCATCGTTAATACTATCTAAACTACAACAACCTGTCTCGCGTTTGCTGGAACCACTACTTTCGTAATCCCAAGTTTTCATGGTAATACCAATAACATCATAGCCTTGCTCGTGCAGCATCATTGCCGTAACGCTGCTATCAATGCCACCACTCATGGCTACCAAAACTTTACCGTGTTTGCTCATTTTACATTATTTTGCGCATGTAACGCAAATTTGCGAAGAATTAAACACAAAGTTAGTTATTTTTAGCTGCAAAGGGCATAAATAGCAAACACAATTTTATATGAATAGATTTTTTATGGCTTATTTATAACTTTGTATCTAAAACCGATTTAGCAACTTACTAAATCATTTTATGTGACGTTTAAGTAAAAAAGTTTAAATTATGTTAATAAATTGTTTAACTTCGTTATTCAAAACTTATCTAAAATAAATTTATTGTTTGGTAAATTTATATGGTAAAAAAATTGTTAATGTTATGAAAATAATTTATTGTATTGTATTTGCACTAAGTTTTTGTAATGTTTGTATAGCACAAACACAAAAAACAAAGGTTGAAAAAAAACGCATTGAGTTAAAAGAAAATTACGACTCACAACAAATTAAAAGCACCCAAAAACCTGCTGAAGAGTCTGATTACTATGGCTTAGACGCTAAGTTAAAATCTATTTTTATTAAAGACGAAATTCCTACGAATTTCCCTACCCGTTTTAATTTTAATTCAAAAAACGAGTATTTAATTGAAGCAAATGCTTGGAAAAACAAAAACAATTTTTTAGTTAAACCAGAATTTAAAAATTCAATAATAGATTAATTTATATGAAATTAAAAACTACTCTTGTAGCGTTTTATTTATTTTTAGTAACAATAAATAAAATGCAAGCCCAATCGTTAACCTGTTTAAGTCCAACACTGGTTTTTACCGACCCACTTACTGCAGGTAACCCTGTTATTTCGAGCACAATAAATTGTGATTTTCCAGGTTTTATTCGTGTTTCAACCAGCCCAGTTTTAAATGGGGCTTTAACGCAAGGTAATGCTCCGTGCATTAGAATTGCTACAAGTTTAACAAATGGCAACTCTACAACTAACAACTCCATGGCATTGTTTCAAGGCACAGCTAATGTGGGTTCTATTTGCGGCAGTACCTGCGCTTTAAGTATTCCTAATAATTCGTTGTATACATTATATTGGCCAGGCTTAACGCCATCACAAACCCATAGTATTGCGTTATGCAATAGTTTGGTAGCACCAAACATGACGTATTCTGTTTACAGTTGTTATTCAAATGTTATATTAAACACTGGTACTTGGGTAAATAGTTCAGCTAATAGTTGTCAAACCATTACAATACCCGCCAATACTGCTATTGGTTCCGCTTCGTTTGTTATTAATCCTGCTGTGCCACCAGCTGCAATTATTCAAGATTTTGGTGCGGGATATATTACCTTAGACCCCTACAGCATGGCGGCTGGTATATATACCATTACTTATAATTTTAATAGTCAAAACGGTTGTACCACCTCGGCAACACGCACCTTACAAATTATAAACCCTTTTGTAAGTGGTAGTTCAAACTTTGTGCCACCAACGGGTTTATGCCCCTATAGTAATTGTGTAGATTTATTAACAACCGTTTCGGGCTACACCAGTTCGGCTAGTTTTCCGTTTTTTTCGGGTACAGGAGTAGCTTCTAATACATTTTGTCCAGCTTCTGCTGGGCCAGGTAGTTTCCCTGTTACCTACGAGGTTGGGCCAACAGCTATTTGTGGTGCAACTATAACTAATAATATTGTAGTAAATAATTTACCAGCAGCTAATGCAGGGCCTACTAAAAGTTTAACCTGCATAAATCCATTTACAGTTTCGTTAAATGGTAGTGGTGGTGGAACCTATAATTGGTCAGGTCCATCGGTTGTTTCGGGTGGTAACTCTGCAAATCCTGTAGTGGGTGCTATTGGTAATTATTCTGTTAATGTAACTTCGGCAGCAGGCTGTACAGCACAAGCAGTAGTTAGCGTGGTTCAAAATACAACACAACCAACGGTTTCGGCAAATGCAGTAAGTAATATTATTACCTGTGCTAATCCACAAGCTACTGTTTCTGTTGCTTCAACTGCAGGAGTTACTTATGCCTGGAGCGGACCAGGGATTGTAGGTTCTAATACCGTTGCAGCTATTACGGCATCGCTTGGAGGAACATACAATGTAGTGGCTACAAATACTTCAAACGGTTGTACTACTAATACTTTAAATATTACAGCGACGCAAAATACAACAATTACCAATACGCCAAGCGCTACGGGGTTTGTTGGTTGCTCTACTACTAATCCAATTAATTTATCAACTTCTGCAACAGGGCCCTATTCTTATACATGGTTTCCACCAGCAGGCTCGTCAATTTCTTCAGGTGCAAATGCCCAAAATGCGTTAGCAAATGCTACTATAGGAGGTAATTTTACAATAACTGTTAATAATGCCATTAATGGTTGTAGTAGTACATCTGTAATTGCCTTAACTGTTAATCAAACACCACCGTCAGCAAACGCAAGTAATGTAGGCGTTGTTACCTGTACTAATGCAGCAATTAATTTAAATTCAAGTTCATCAAGTGTAACGTTTACTTGGGTTCCGCCAGCAGGCTCATCAATTACAAGTGGGGGCAATACAAATTCGGCTTCGGGTAGTGGCGGTGGAACATATACCTTGTTGGTGACAAGCACCGTTAATTCATGTACAAATATTGCAATTACTGCCGTTACATCGCAAACAGTAAAGCCAACTCCCACAACGGTTGGTAATCCAACAATAACCTGTGCAAATGCTACTGTTAATATTAGTAGTTCACCTGCATCGGGTGTAACTTACACATGGAGTGGTGGTTCAATAGTTGGTTCGGCAAATAACCAAGCCGTAAATGTAAATGCAGCGGGTGTTTATTCATTATCAGTTACAAGTAATAGTAATGGTTGTGTATCAAATGCGCCTGCTACCGTTACCATAACGTCTAATTTAGTAACTCCAACTTTAAATGCTGCCTCAACAACGGCAACTTTAGCTTGTGGCGCAGGAAGTGTGGTAACACTATCTGTTACAGCTAACCCAGCTGGCACAACGTTTACGTGGGTATCTAGCGGTGGGGCATTTGCAAGTGGTATAAATAGTCCTAGTGTTCAAGTAACTTCGGCTACTGTTTATTCAGTAGCGGCTACTCACCCTGTAACAGGCTGTATTTCTTTTTTAACCTATACAATTAGTCCATCCTCTGGTGCGCCAAGTGTTTCTTTAACTTTAAATTCGGCTACGGTTACCTGCTCTAATCCAATTGCTTCAACCAGCGTATCAGGTTCGGGCGGCTTAACCTATTCGTGGAGTGGCCCGGGTATTGTAGGTTCTACAACTAATGCTGCCGTAAGTGGTAGTTTGGCTGGCACCTATAATTATATTGCTACAAATGGCAGTGGCTGTTCATCACCAGGTTCGTTTATTATTAGTGCTAACAATGGACCAGTTAATCCTAATGCTTCTATTTCAAATACTGTAAATTGTACTACCACCACTGCTAACATTACTACAGCCGCAACACCAACAACAGGGGCCTTTACTTATAGTTGGAATACAGGAGCCACTACTTCTTCGTTAATAGTTAATCCTACATCCAATACAAATTATATAGTTACGGTTACAAATACAGCAAATGGTTGTGTAGGTTCGCAAACAATTAGTGCCATTGCAAATACAAATCCGCCTACTGCGGTTTCGGTGTCGCCAAATACATTTACCCTATCGTGTGCTACACCAAATACAAGCTTAACAGCTTCAGCAACAGGGGCTAATACATATAGTTGGATTGCTCCATCTGGAGGATCTATATTAAGTGGAGTTACAAGTGCTACTGCAACCATTTCGGGCGCGGGTATTTATAGTGTAATTGCAACTGGATCTAATGGTTGTTCGGCAAACGCACAAACTGCAACTGTAGTACCTAATAGTGCTGCGCCTTCGTTTACAATTAGCAATGCCTCACCAAGTATTACCTGTTTAAGTGCAACACCTTCTGTAAGTGTTACCATCACTTCTTCAGTAGCCATTACCTCTTATTCATGGGGACCAGCTTCGGGTATTAGTGGCGCAGCAAACACCAATACAGTAATGTTTAATACCGCAGGAACTTATACAGGTATTATTACTGCTAGTAATGGCTGTATATCTAACGCTATAGTAAGTGTAGTAAGTGCTACAACGGCACCAACTATTGTTGCTGGTACAGGAACTGCACAAACACTATCGTGTACCAATAGTGTAGTAACTATTGCTCCAACCTTTACGCCAAATGCGAACTTAACTTATTTATGGACTGGAACGGGAATTGTGGGAAGCGCTAACAATAGCAGCGTTCAAGTAAATCAAAATGGAAGTTATAGTTTAACAGTAACTAACACCTTAACAGGTTGTTCTACCACATCTATATCTATCCCTGTATTTGGTAGTAATATTCCACCGAGTTTAAATGTAACTAGCTCTTCAAGTATTGGTGTAAGTTGCCAACCAAACACAAACACCGTTAATTTAACTGCAAATGCAAGTAGTGCTGTAACGTACAGTTGGAGTACTGGCGCAACAACTTCGGTTATAACAACAGGTAGCGCAGGGGTATATAGCCTTACCGTTACCGATATTGCTACAAACTGTTCTGCAACAAATACAATTGCAGTGGCAAATAACACCATTGCCCCTACTTTAACAGCAACTGCTAATGGTAGTTTACCTTGTGGTGGCGGAACGGTTGCTTTAAATGCAGTAAGTTCTAATACCAATACATCATATACTTGGTTGGGCTTAGGCATTGTATCGGGCTCTAACACGGCAACTAGTATTGTTAATACTGGTGGCACATACACTGTTAATGTAGTTGATAATATTACAAACTGTTCATCTACGCAAACATTAACACTTGTACAAACAACAGTTGTAGCACAATTTACTGCAAACCCTATTAGTGGGCCAGCACCATTAACAGTAAACTTTACCAACCAAAGTGTAGGTGCTATAACTTATAGTTGGAGTTTAGGAAACGGAACTTCAACACAGCAAAACCCTTCAACTATTTACTCAGCAAGTGGTAATTATACCGTTACATTAACCTCTATTAATGGAGCATGTACAAGTACTGCCGAAGTTATAATAAACGTGTTAGAAGGTTTAGGGGTAATACCAGAAGTATTTACACCAAATGGCGATTTATATAACAACACCTTTGAAATTAAAGGTTTAGACGGTTACCCAAATAATAGCTTACAAGTATTTAACCGTTGGGGAAATAGCGTTTACAGTGCAAAACCTTATAAAAATGATTGGAATGGCGCACCAAATGTGGCTGGTAAAACAGGTAGCGATAAATTACCTACTGGTACCTACTATTATATTTTAGAGCTAGGCGACGATGCTAAAACAATATATAAAGGATACGTGCAACTTCAATACTAGAAAAATATTAATAATAAAATAATACATCAAAAACTTTAAATAAATTATATTTGTAATTATGATGAAAAGAGGAAAAATAGTTGGTTTAATGGCAGGCGCAAGTTTGCTTTGCCAAACACTTAGCGCACAACAAGAAATTCAAAACTCGTTTTACATGTTTAATGGCTCGGTTTTAAACCCAGCTTATGCAGGTAGCCGCGATGCATTAAGCGCCGTAGTTGATTACCGTAACCAATGGAGCGGCTTTAAAGGCGCACCAGTAACTACTGCATTAACACTACACACACCCTTAGTAAACGAAAGCATTGGTGTAGGTATTAATGCTGTTAGCGATAAAATTGGGCCCACAAATAAAACTGCCCTATTTGCTGATTTTGCCTATCGTATAAAATTAAATAAAAATAACGACCGCCTTTGCTTTGGCGTTAGAGCTGGTGCCGATTTAATTAGAAATAATTTGGCGGGCTTAGCCGTAAACGATGCTGCTGATCCATTAGTACTAAACAATACTAACTTTAATACCAATTCTCCAAACTTTGGCGCTGGTGTATACTACTATGGTAAACGTCATTTTATTGGTATTACAGCCCCCAAAATTTTAGCAAATGAATTAAGTAAAGACCCTACTTTTTCAAACTCTAAACAAGTATTACACTATTACTTAATTGCAGGCTATGTATTTAAACTTAATAGTTTATGGGATTTTAAACCAGGTGCGGCTATAAAATACACTGCTAACGCACCACTATCTATTGATGGAAATGCTTCATTTTTATTTAATAATTTAATTTGGTTTGGCGTTATTTATCGCCATAATGCTGCTATAGGCGCAAATGTAGTGTATAACATTACTCCACAATTACGCATTGGCTATGCTTACGATTACGCAACCACTAGCCTAGGTAAATACAACCCAGGTTCGCACGAGGTAATGTTAGGTTTTGATTTTTTACGAAAAAACAAAGCATTAAAATCACCACGTTATTTTTAATTTATAAATAATAAAACATCTACCAATGAAAAAAATTATAGTATCTCTATTATTAATAGCAACAATTATTACTAAAGCTCAATCGGTAAAAGAAAAAATTGCCGATAAACGCTTTACAAATTTAGAATTTGCCTCAGCATCTGAAATGTATGAAGAATTAGCAAATAGTAAACGCCCAAAAACAAAATTTTATGTGCGTGCTGGCGAAAGTAATTTTATGGTGGGCGATTATAAAAAAGCCCAATTATATTACGACAAAGCCTTTACAAATACTGGCATGACGGATTACGATTTGTATAACTACTACCAAGTATTAAAATATAACTCAAGCTATACAAAAGCCAACGAAGTGTTTAGTAAAATAAACGATAATCAATACAAGTTAATTAGAGATAACATCTCTAAGAAAAAACTAACCATTGAAGCTCTAAAAAAAGATTCGAGCAATTATACCCTAAGTAAATTATCAATTAATTCCGACGAAAATGATTTTAGTCCGTATATTTTAAATAACGAAATGTATTTTTTATCATCGCGTCGTAATACTTCTCTTAGCTCAAATAAATACGGTTGGGATAATTCGTATTACTTAGATGTTTACAAAGCCTATGTTGATGGAACCACTGTAAAAAGTGAACATGCCGCTAGCGAAAAACTAAAAACAAAATATCACGAAGGCCCACTATGTTTTACTAAAGATGGTAATACCGAATTTATTACACGCAATAATGCCGTAAAGAAAAAAGATAAAAATAACCGTGTAAACCTAAAAATATTTATTCGTAAAAAAGAAGGCGACAAATGGAGCGAATTTACGGAGTTTCCGCATAATAGCGATGAGTATACCTGCGAGCATCCTGCGGTAAGTAGCGATGGTAAAACCTTATACTTTGTAAGCGATATGCCTGGTACATTAGGCTCGTTAGATATTTGGGTAAGTACTTTTGAAAACAATACCTGGACAAAACCTCAAAACTTAGGCCAATCCGTTAATTCAGAAGGTAGAGAAGCGTTTCCACAATTGTTTGAAGACGAAGTTTTATTTTATAGTAGCGATGGCAAAGTAGGCTTAGGGGGTTTAGATGTATTTTATACAGTACCCGGCGAAGATTCATACTTTGAAGCGCAAAACTTAGGATACCCAGTAAACACAGCCTCTGATGATTTTGGCTTTTTTGCTAAAACTACCACAACAGGTTACTTATCATCTAACCGCGATAATAAAACCAAAGATGATATATATAGCTTTATTTCAAAAAAACCAATAATTAGCAATGCTATTCAATTTATAGCAATAGATAAGCTATCAAAAGAAATTATACCAAATGCTAATGTTGCTTTAATTGACGAAACCGGAAAGCCTGCCTACGAAGGGAAAACCAATGAAAAGGGAGAAATTAAATTTAACGTAATCCCTGGTAAAGGCTACAAAGTAAAAACTACTAAAGATGGTTATAAAGAAGGCGTAAACGTTTTAAAAGAAGAGGAAATTGCCGAATTAAGTGGTAAAAAACCAAAAGAATTAATTATTGAGAAAAAAATTATTGGTTTACTAGGTTTAATTGCTGATGCTGATGATTTAAGCCCAATTGAAGGTGTAAAAGTTACGATTACCGATGCTTTTAATGCTAAAGATGTGATGATTTTTACTACCGATAAAGAAGGTGATTTTAGACACATTTATAAAGATAAAAAAATAGGCGACGATATTAGCTACATTGTTAAATTAGAGCGCGAAGGATATATTACTAAAGTACAACCAATAGATATTACCATTAAAAAAGAAGGCTATATTTTATTACACGATTACCTAAATACAAAAATGTATAAAATTAAGTTAGGTGCCGATTTGGGTAAAATGATTGACTTAAAACCAATTTATTTTGACTTAGGTAAATTTACTATTAGAGCCGATGCTGCAACTGAATTAAATAAAATTGTAGAATTAATGAAACAAAACCCAAGCATTAATATTGAGTTAGGATCTCATACCGATTGTAGAGGTAGCGCGGCAAGTAACTTATCACTATCTGATAAGCGTGCAAAATCTAGTGCTGCATACATTGTAACCAAAGGCATTAGCAACGCACGTATTGCTGGTAAAGGCTATGGCGAAAGCAAGTTAATTAACAATTGTAAATGCGAAGGCGCTGTAAAATCTGCCTGTGGCGAAGATGTACACGCCGCAAACCGCCGTACCGAATTTAAAATAACTAAAATTAAACCATAAAAAATAAACTATAATAATTAAAGGCTGTTATTACTAACAGCCTTTTTTATTTAAAAAAATTTGACATTATACTATTTAAAAAGCAATTGTTATAAATTAACAAAAATCTTAATTTTAATTAAACACAAAATTAGTACTTTTAAAAATGCGTTTTTTAGTACTAGTATTTATATTTTTTTGTTCGTGTAATAACGAGGCCAAAACAAGTAGCACAAAAAACATAAGCCAAAAAGATTCTACTTTTAAACCCTATTCTCCTAAAAATTTGTGTTCAAAAATAATTGGCGTTATAAACCCACAAACGCTTTTAAACGAAAATTATGTATTTGATGCCGACTTACACACCTTAAAAGTTGATACCTTACCACAAGTAAAATTTTGGCGAAGTATTATGAATCTTCATCAAGATAGTGCCCTTTTAAACATTGGTAACTCGCGCTACATTTTACAAAAAACCTACACTAAAACCTGGGAGTTAAAAAACGACTCCACTAAAAGTTGTTTTAAAGATAGTGTTCGCAACGCAAAGCAATTAGACACTAATCAAAAAATATTATTAACCACAGGTAAAAAGTTTTTTTACGATTTTAATAAAACATCGCAAAATTTTAATAAAGGCATCCACTGTTTTATCGAAAATAATGTTGACCCTTGGTATGCACAAGCTATTTTATTAATTGAAAGCCCCAATAAATTACAAAAAAGTAATGCTGGCGCTTATGGCTCATTTCAATTAATGAAAGATGTAGCACGTTTGTTTGGCTTAAAAGTAAATGCGCAAATAGATGAGCGTGCCAATTTTGAGCGCAGTGCATATGCAGCAAGCAGTTTAATAAAAAAAATATGTATTCCTAAAGTACACCAATTATTAGATACTTTAAAAATTACAAACCATAACGAAAACGAATTGTGGTTTAAATTATTAGTAATGCACGTTTACCATGCGGGCTCGTATAATGTTGAAAAAGCCTTGTTTACCTTTACCCCAACAGAGGGTAATATACAATTAATTTATAATTTATGGCATGCTAAAACAAACCGGTTTAAAAGTGCATCGCAAAACTATTCGCAATTAATTTTAGCTGCCATGTTAGAAATGAACGAACGTTATAAACTTGCACCAAAAAATAAATAATGGATTATAATTACCTTTTAAAATTAGCCATTCATGCATCGCTAAACGCCGCCACTAAAATTTTACAAATTTACGATACTAATTTTTTTATTGAAACAAAACCCGATAACACACCCGTAACTGCAGCCGATAAAGCAGCAAGCACAAGTATTATAAACGATTTAGCCCCCTCAAACATACCTGTTTTAAGCGAAGAAGATGAACAATTTACATATAGTGAGCGAAAAAATTGGCAGCATATTTGGATTACCGACCCTTTAGATGGCACCAAGGAATTTATAAAACGTAATGGTGAGTTTACCGTAAATATTGCTTTAATTGAAAATAATAAACCCGTAATTGGCGTAATTTATTGCCCCGTTTTTAAAGATTTATATTTTGCTTGCAAAGGGTTAGGTAGTTTTAAAGTAGATAAACACAGCGTATTAGCCATATTAAATTCAAATAAAAATAAGGTAGATGAGCTACTTTTAAATGCTAAAAAATTACCATTACACGCTCATCCAAAAAATTATACGGTAGTGGCCAGTCGCTCACATTTGAGTAAGGAATTATTTGCGCATATCGAAAAATTAAAACTACAACATACCATAGTTGAAACCATAAACGTAGGTAGTAGTATTAAAATGTGTTGGGTAGCCGAAGGCAAGGCCAATCAATACCCACGTTACGGCACTACTATGGAGTGGGATACCGCCGCAGGACAGTGTATTGTTGAGCTAGCGGGCGGGCAATTAATAGATTTACAAACAAACTTACCCATGCTTTACAATAGAGAAGATTTAAAAAACAAAAGCTTTATGGCTTTTTCTTAACCATTTTTAATTCAGTTGTCAGGCGAAGGTACAAAATGTCGAGCTAAACTTTACGAAGAGATGCTTAAAATTTATCAGTTAAAGGACAGGCTAAATTTAGACTTTTAACCTTATAAGCCCCACTGGTAGCAATAAGGACTATCTCCCTTGAAATTAACCCCACAATAGCTCATTTTAATGGCTTTTGTGGGGGTTTGTTTTGATTGGTAAGCATTATCGCCTTATCCTTTGACGTTTCAAAACAGCCCGAGGCAAAGCGTTTTTATGCTTTCGGAAACGTTTTTACGTTTTGATCCCCCTCAAGACAATAAAACCTGATGCCAATTTTTTAATAACAAGTTTATCGGTAAATTTATTGAAGTAAATTACTTCAGATAAAATGGAGACAGAAATATCCTTTTAAATGCCAAATATCTATTAAGCCACACTTGGGATGAGTTTTTTATTATACAAACCTATCTACCTCCGAAATTGAGTATTTATATTACGATAGAGTTCGTTCTTATGCCCGAGCCGTTTAATCTAAAGGCATTTTAAAATAATGTTTGTGATAATTGAAAATAATTTATATATAATATTATTGGTTATTATTCCACACAAAAACTTCTAAGAGGATTTGTAAATATTATTTTCCTGAAACTGAAAATTTACAGGAAATTTAAAATATACAGAAACAGGTCTTCAGGTTTCCAGTTCAGCATAGATTTTACTACCTGGATCTCTCATTATCAGATTCATTACGGCCAGGTAAACCTTTTAATACTATTATATATCTAATTGAGACGACTGATGTTAAATTAAATTTTAAATAACACTTACAATCGATCTTGAGGCTGTAAATAAAAGTTAATGTATTTGAACCTTTTTTAATGTTTTATATTTGCTTTTTTTAAATGGTTCTTAATACAATGCATTTAAGGACAAGGCACTATGCGCTTTGTCATCATGTCATCATTTTTAATTTTAAAATGATGCATCTTGTTCTTTCATTCTTTTCACTTGAATTTTATTTTTTTCATCTGCATTAACATATTTTTTTAGCTTATCATCATATAAACCAAAAAAGGTTAGTGTTAATTCTTCAGGTTTTTCGGGGTTATAAATCAATTCTGCATAAGGCTCTGTTGTAG
>JANYEQ010000028.1 GCA_025363015.1 Bacteroidota bacterium | reverse complement strand
GACTTACATTCAGCGGTTCCATCACTGTCTGCATACTTACCCTACAGAAGCAAACAGACAGGAGAATATGCACAAATGAAGGACAAAAATAAATTACTTGTTAATGATTCTGTACTACCTAATCACTCAAAATATTATTACCGTATTAAAGGCGTAAATATATTTGGCGAGGACTCAAAACCATCAAATGTTGTAGAACTAAAAAACTATCGAGAAATAAAATCTTATCCCAATATTGATACAATAAAAACAATATTAAATAAAATGGTTTTTCTTAAATGGAAAATGCAAGACGATAAAGAAACCAAACTAATTAAAAATTATGTATTAATGCGTTCAAATAAAGATGCAGGTGTTTATACTACGGTTTATCAAAACAAAGATATTTTACAATATTTAGATAAAGAACCATTAGCCAACAATTTTTATAAAGTAATGGCGATTACTGAATATGGCGATACTTTACAATCTTTTAGCAGAATGATTTATTTAAATGATACGATTGCCCCACAAGCTCCAAAAAATTTAAAAGCTATTGTAGATAAAAAAGGAAATGTGAAAGTTACGTGGAGTAAAAACACAGAACAAGATTTAGCAGGGTATAGAATTTTTAAGGCTAATGAACTGCATGAGGAGTTTGTTTCTACTACCGAAAAATTCATTACAGATACATTTTATACAGAAAAATTACCCTTAAATAATTTAGCGCATCATTTGTATTATTCTTTAACAGCAAGTGATAAAAGTTACAACGCATCGGTAAAAGTAACTCCTTTTAAATTGCGCAGACCAGATACAATTGCACCTGTTAAACCAATAATTACCGATGTAAAATTATTACAACAAGGAATAAAATTATTTTTTAGCCCAAGTAAAAGCGAAGATGTGGAGTTACATACCCTAGTAAGAAGTAACGTAAACGATAAATCCCAAAAAACAATTTTACAATTTTTGGCAAAAGATACTGCCCTAAAATTTTTTATTGATACAAGCGCAGTTTTGGGAGAAAGTTACTCATATACATTAACTGCTTTTGACGAAGATGAAAACAGAGCCTTATCGTTACCAAAATATGTAATTTTTGAAACAGGATATAGACCAAAAATGAAAGAGTTAAATGCAAAAGTAGATTTAGAGAAAAGAAAAATTTACTTAAACTGGAGCGTTTATGATACTGATGTAGAGAAATATGTGTTATACAGAGCCAGTGAATCAGAGCCTTACATTATTATCAGCACACTTGAAGGGAAAGAAACAACATTTACAGACAAAGAACTAAGTATTGGAAATGTATACTCTTATAAAATAAAAGCTGTTTTAAAAAATGGTGCTGAAAGTATTTTTAATAAACCCATTAAAGTTATTTATTAATGAAAAAAATAGTAATATTCCTTTTAATGTTTCTTGGCTTTTTTGCAAAAGCCCAACAAACTTTACAATGGGCAAACGCATTTAGTGGCAGTGGTGTTGGTGCTTCAGTAATTAGTGATGCATTGGGTAATGCATTTACAATTGGTAATTTTTCGGGTACAATGGATTTTGACCCGGGCGTTGGCGTATACACTATAACAGCATCGGGCAGTGGCGATTTTTATTTTACCAAATTAAATGCCAATGGAAATTTAGCTTGGGTAAAAACAATAGGTGGGACGAATTCAATTGGAGCTTCATCTGTAAAATTAGATGTAAGTGGTAATTTTTATATTACTGGTGGTTTTGGTGGAACAGTAGATTTTGACCCCAGTATTGGTGTATTTAATTTAACTGCCAGTGCAGGCGGAGCAATGTTTGTGTTAAAACTTGATGCTAATGGTAATTTTATTTGGGCAAAGATGATAACCAATGCTGTGAATAATACATCCGCAACTTCTATTGCATCTGATGCTTCAGGTAATGTATATGTTACTGGTGGTTTTTATGGGACAGTGGATTTTGACCCGGGTGTTGGTGTATTTAATTTAAGCTCCAATGGACAAAAAGAAGCATTTATTTTAAAATTAAACGCTTCAGGAAATTTTGTTTGGGCAAAAAGTATTGGTGGAATATATGATGATAGTGGAAGTTCTATTCATG
>JANYEQ010000136.1 GCA_025363015.1 Bacteroidota bacterium | reverse complement strand
CTTTTAGTATGCGAAGTGCTACTTTAAATGTGTTATGGCCAACTTTGAGTGTGTGATGTACTACTTTAACAGTGTAGCCGTTAACTTTTAGTGTGCGAAGTGCTACTTTAAATATGTGATGGTCAACTTTGAGTGTGTGATGCACTACTTTCAAAGTGTAACCGTTAACTTTTAGTATGCGAAGTGCTACTTTAAAAATGATATAACCAACTTTAAGTCTGGGATGGTCAACTTTAAACCTGTGATGATTAACTTTAAAAATGGTATAACTTATTTTAAAAGTAATACAGGCGCACTAATTTTAATTTACTCGTAGTTGCTGCCCAATTTTTAGGTAGTAGCGTTTATCAATACCATTTAGCGCCATGAGTTGCTTTGCACTAATACCGTACATTTTGGCAACAAAATTCCAACTTTGGCCTTTGGTAACGGTATGCAAACTGGCATTGCTAGGAAAAGCACACACTATTTTTTTTGTATTTTTTATAGTAATGGTATGGTGCTGTAACTTATGTTCGGTAAACGAAATAATAGTGGCAGGGTTAAGTGGGTAGCCCTTGTAACGCATTTCAAAATGCAAATGGGTACCTCGGCTATGCCCAGTATTACCACCCAAACCAATAGTTTGGCCACTTAAAACAACATCGCCTGGTTTTACTTTTATTTTATGAAGGTGGGCATAAACGGTTTCTAAACCATTTGGGTGCATTAAAATAACCACGTTACCAAAGCCACCTTGTTTTTGTGCAAAACGCACTTTACCATCAAATGCAGCGCTAACCTTATCGCCTTTATTTAAATCAATATCAATGCCTTTGTGTATGCGTTTATCGCGCCACCCATAATTACTGGTAATTACGCCTTTAAAGGGCGAAAAATAATAACTCAACAAATTGTTTTGTAAAATAAGATTAAATGTTTGCGGTATGCTATCTAAACTTACCAGTGGAAACAATACTTTTTCGTCGCTAGCCGAATAAAAGCTTAATTCGTTGAGGTTAAATTCAGATATTTTTACGCTATCGGCATTATTTTTTTTTAGCAAGCTGGCGTAATAATTAAGTAAATCAACATCTTTTACGCTAACGGTTTTAAGTTCAAGCACCGAATCTACTAAATAGGCTAATTTAGTTTTGGTAACAATTTTATAGGGTTTTACAGAATCGTGCTTTTTTGTAGGATTTTCATTAAAGGAAAAACCGCTATAAAAAGCCATTACTAAAATAAATATGTTAATAACTTTCAAAACTAAGAGGTGCTAAAATACTAATTTATTAGTAATGAATACCTTTTGAAATTATTTTTTTGATAAATGGTAAAGTAATTAACAATTTTGGTAATTATACCACTGTTTGTTATCCTTTATTGTAAAGAATTTAAACCATATAGGAACATAGTTTTTAATAAATTATAATACATAGTAAATTGTAGCTAGGCTTCAATTTTTTTTACTTAAAATGGATGTTTTATATATTTTAATGCACCAAATCCATTTTTGTAAATACTCTTACCGGATATAATGCAGCAAAAAAGCCAATAAGCATAATTAAGCCAAATAGCCAAACAAAATCGCTTAGTTGTAACTCAATGGGGTAATAAGGTATTACAAACTCGTTACCAAACGTTACCAAATGAAATTGCATTTGCAACCAACACACTAAAAGCCCTAATACCAAACCAATACCTGCGCCAATACCTGTTATTAAAAACCCTTCGCGCATAAAAATATTGCGTATAAGTTGTATGCTGGCACCCATACAGTAAAGTGTTTTAATGTCTTTTCGTTTTTCGATAATCAACATGGTTAATGCGCCAATAATATTAAATGTGGCAATTATTAAAATAAAGGCCAATATTATAAAGGTGGCTAGTTTTTCGGTTTGTAGGGTTTTAAATAACACGTCGTTTAATTGGTAACGGTTTTTTACTACAAATGTATTGCCTAATTTTTGCTGTATTAGTTTTTGTATTTCTTTTGATTTTGTTTTATCGCAGGCAATTTCAATAGCGCTAATTTTAGTGGGTTCGTTAAATAATTTTTTTGCTGTTTTTAAACTCACAAATGCAAATTGGTAATCAAACTCATCATTTAACGAAAACAATCCGCAGGGTGTAGCGTATAATTGGTTTAAATTATCTTCGGGGTTTAAACTGCCGCTTTTGCCTTTTATAGGGCTAAATAGGCTTAGTTCGTTTACGTACTCTCTAATATTTAATTGTAATTGCCCAGCAATACCTCTGCCCAATAAAATTTTATTTACCGTGTTTGTATCTGCTAAGCTGTAGTTTCCATCTACTACAACTGAATCTATTTTTGTAAGCTTGTTAAAATTTTCGTCAACCCCTTTAATGGTTACCAAGGTTTGTTTATCACTATTTTTTATAAGTGCTTTATCGCTTAAGGTTTGCGATACAACCTTTACGCCTTCAATATTTTTAATATCAGAAATTAACTGTGCGGTGGCTTCAAAGTACTTTCCTTTGGCAATGGTAATTTTTAAATCGGGTTCTAAGGTATTATATAAATTAGCCACAGTGCCCGTTAAGCCGTTCATAGCACTTAAAATAACAATTAATGCACCCGTGGTTATGGCAATGGCAATTACGCTTATCCAACTAATTATATTAATAGCGTTGTTAGATTTTTTTGAAACCAAATAACGTTTAGCAATATATAATTCAAGATTCAAAATTAGAGATTATAAGTTGAAATTACTTTTTAAGTAAGGCATCTATTTTCATAGCGTAATCTAACGAATCATCAATGTAAAAAGCCAATTCGGGTACTACACGCAATTGCTTACCAACCAGCAAACCTAATTTTTTACGTATAACATTTGTTTGTTCTTTAACCAATTTAAAAACGGCATCTTTATCTTTAGTAGCCATTATGCTTAAATATATTTTAGCCAAACCTAAGTCGGGGCTTACTCTCACAATAGTAACGGTAATAAAGCCACCACCAAATAAGTTGCGGGCTTCGCTTCTAAAAATTTCGGCCAATTCTTTTTGAACTAATTTATTTATTTTTTGCTGACGTACTGTTTCCATACCGTAAAGGTAGTTAGATTTTTGATTTTATTTTACATTAACTCATTTCTCCATACAAATCAAAATCGGTAGCGCTTGTAATTTTTACGTTGGCAAAACTACCATTACTTATGTACTCTTTGTCAGTGGCTTTTACAAGCACTTCGTTATCTACATCTGGGCTATCAAATTCGGTACGGCCAACATAATAACCGCCTTCTTTTCTATCAAACAAAACTTTATAGGTATTACCAATTTTTTGTTGGTTGAGGTTAAATGATATTTCTTGTTGCACAGCCATAACGGCGTCTGCACGTTTCTTTTTTGTTTTTTCATTTACATCATCTTTTAAATTAAAAGCGTGTGTATTTTCTTCGTGCGAGTATGTAAATATCCCTAATCTATCAAATTTACTATCTTGTACCCACTGCAACATTTCTTCATGGTCTTGTTCAGTTTCGCCAGGATAGCCCGCTATAAGGGTTGTACGAATAGCAATGCCTGGTACTTTATCGCGTATTTGATTTACGGTATCAATTGTTTTTTGTTTGGTAATACCTCGGCGCATGCTTTTTAGCATATTATCGCTAATGTGTTGCAAAGGCATATCTAAATAATTACATACATTTTTTTTAGCGTTCATTACATTTAGTACTTCCATAGGAAAACCGCTAGGAAAAGCATAATGCAAACGAAGCCATTCAATACCATTTACATCGCTTATTCTATCAATTAAATCGGCCAGTTCGCGTTTTTTATAAATGTCTAAACCGTAATAAGTAAGGTCTTGTGCAATTAAAAGTAATTCTTTAGTGCCATTGGTGGCTAGTGTTTGCGCACGTTTTACTAATTCTTCTTTGGCTACCGAAATATGTGTGCCACGCATTAATGGAATGGCGCAAAAACTACAAGGTCTATCGCAGCCTTCGCTAATTTTAAAATAAGCGTAATGGTTAGGGGTGGTTAATAGGCGTTCGCCAACTAACTCGTGTTTATAATCGGCTTTTAATGTTTTTAAAATTTTGGGTAATTCGCGGGTGCCAAAATACGCATCTACTAAGGGAATTTCTTTTTCTAAATCGGCTTTATAACGTTCGCTTAAGCAACCTGTAACATATACTTTTTCAACCTCGCCCTTTTTTTTAGCATCTACATATCGTAAAATAGTATCAATGCTTTCTTGCTTTGCATTTTCAACAAAACCACAGGTATTTATAATGACTATTTGATGGTCGTTACTGGTTCCTTCATGTTCTACATCAAATTTATTGGCTTTTAGTTGACCCATTAGCACTTCGCTGTCTACTAAATTTTTACTGCAACCTAAAGTAACCACATTTACTTTATTTTTTTTAAGGGTACGGGTTTTCATGTGCCACAAATTTACTCAAATTTTACTAAAAACCTCAAAATCTGTTATGAGCCATAGTTATAACAGAGATAAAACAGATTATTCAATAATTAATTTTTGTGTAAATAGTATTTTATTTTTTTCGAGAACGTTAAAAACATAAATGCCTTTGCTTAAATCTGAAAGAGTTATGGATGTAATTTTTTGATTTGTTTTTTCTTTAAGCATGAGTTTACCTTCGGTATTATAAATGGTAATGTTATAAATAGTTTCGGGTTGTTTATCAAATTCTAACACGCATTTTTGTTTTGTGGGATTAGGATACAGAGTAGCTGCAATTTTATTTTTAAAATTTTGTTTTAAGCCAATTGCAAATACGGTAGTTGTATCGGTTGAATTCCCAAAAGTATATTCGCCTAATTTTAAAGTATCTACTTCTATAAATCCGTTGCGTAAGCCGCTCACAAATTTATAAAAAGGTGTTACCATTTTCCAATCATCAGCCGCATTAGCTCTGTAAAATAAACGAATACTATCGCCATTTACAACTGTTAACAATGTATCCATATAACTATAAGTTGGCCCTACTATTTTATTTCCATCATAATTAAACCTAACTTTTGAAACAAAGCCTGGAGATAAAATACCTTCTACTTTCCAAAAATGTTGGTTAGATAATTTATTGTTTTGAGGATTATTTTTAAAACCATCGGGTTTTACATAGTTGTGTACCACCCTTATTAAACTTGAATCGGCACCCTTATTTAAAATTGTAAATTGTACTTTGGCTAAATTGTAATAATTGGTGCCATTCGTTTTTATAGTTTTCACTTCGCTTGAGGTGGCATCGCCAATTTTATTGTCGTAATTTAAAGCATAATATGTTGCGGGGTAGGGTATGTTTACCGTAAAGGTTGCTGCAGCGCCACTCATTACTACTTTTTTAGTAATGCGTGTCCAATTAGGTTTAAAAAAACTTAATTCTAAAGGGGTGTTTGTGTGTAAAACAGTAGCGCCATAAATTTTTTGTTTAATAGACACAACGGCATTAAAATTGCTTGCATTTATTTGTATGTATTTAATACTATCAATGGCAAAGTGCGACCAACCGCCATTTAATACCCAATTAGTAAAAAAATCGCTTAAATTTTGGCCGCTACTTGTTTGAAATAAATTACGTAATTCAATACTATTAATACTTTTTAAAGCATTTTGTTGCATGGTATATTTACTGGCATTAAAAAATGCAGTATCGCCCATATAACCTCTTAAAGTATGGGCCACATCTGCACCTTTTTTATATACGTGGTCGCCATACGTAAGGCTGTGTGGTATGCCCGATATGGCTCTAAAGCCCCCTTCTTTTTTATGTAAGAACTGTAACAGTTTATCGTGTTCGTTTTTATATTTGGTTAAATAACTTGCTTTACCATATTGCCATTCGGTAAACAAGTAGCTGCTATACGTTGCCATGCCCTCGTTTATCCACATATCTTCGGCGGTTTCGCAGGTTATTAAATCGCCCCACCAATGGTGCGATAATTCGTGCGCCATTAATTCGGCTTCGTAACTTAAATTGCCGGCTACTGCCCTTGGATAGGCGATGTTAGTAGCATGCTCCATAGCGCCACTATTAAATGGTACAAGGCTATAGCCAATTTTGTTCCAATAAAAAGGGCCATAATAATTTTCGAAACCATTAATACAACTTTTTAAATTTACAAAGCCAGCTTTCATGGCGCTTGTATCATTAGCTGCACCTACAAGTGTGATGGGCTTTATGCCGTTTAATGCGTTTATTGTCCAATTTACTTGGCGATAATTTGCTAAAGCAACACAGGCTAAATAAGTTGGTATTTCATCGTTCATTACCCATTTGCGTGTGCGTTTATTGGAGGTAATAATATCAGATACTAATTGCCCATTGCAATAGGCTCGGCGAGTGGTATCGCTTGTAATATTAAATTCATATTTGCTACGCTCTACAAAATTATCAAAGCATGGAAACCATACTCTGCCATAGTTATGTGGCTTGGCCGCAAAACCTACGCCTAAGTTATAGGCATACTGTGCCCCACCAGTGTTATCAAAATAAAAACCTCCCCAGCCACTCGCATCGCCTTGCGGTTGCCCATGGTAATAAACAGTAATCATTGAAGTATCGGTAGTATTTTTTGGCGATAAAAAATTTACTTTTAAAATGGTGTCGTTATAAACATAAGTTAAGGTAGAGGTATTTTCTTTAACAGAATCGATGAGTAATTTTAATAAATCGAAACGAATAAAGTTGCGGTTATTAAGTTTTGGTGCAAATTTAATTTGGGTATTACCTGCAATTAATTTTGTTGTAAAGTTACCTATTTCTAAGTTAATGGTATATTTTAAAATATTAAAGGTATCGCTTCGTACATTTTCGGCATTATAATAAATAGGGGCGAGTAGCTGTGCATTTTTACCATATTGACAAGAATAATTTTGAGAATAGTAGTTAGTTTGAAGTATTAAAAGAGTAATTGTAACTAGGTAAATTTTTTTCATTTTTTGTAAGTTTAAAAATATTACAATTATAAAATTAAGAAAAAATGTGATATAAAATTTAAGTTGTTGATTAATGATTTTTAATTTTTTTGGTTAACATAAATAATATTAGTTTTTATTAAAACAGGTTAAATTAACGCGTGTATTATTTTTAATTTTGTTGCTTTTTATTTGAATTTTTAATAAACAGGTTCGTCTGCCAAAAGTTATAATCTATTTTGTTTTTCTATTTGGTGTTAAATAATTACGAAATTAGCTAAATATTAATAATGATATATACTCAACAAAAACTTTAGTTATAATTTATGACTTTACAAAAAATCAGTTTTATATTAGTTTGTTTTTTAATAATTCAAAAAAATTTTTTTGCTCAGTATACGCCAAAAAATAACGATATTTTAAACTATAATCAAATTATGTTTGAGTATCCTGCAATTAATAATGCAGTATATTATATTTTTTTTATCGCTTATAATAAATCTAATAATGATACGGCTGATTTTAAAGTTAATTTATTGATGCAATATGTTGATTCTTCCAGCGCAACTCTTATTTCAGATTTGAAATTTGCAACAAGATATTATTGGAAAGTGCAAGCCTATAACTCAAAAAATGAATGTATAAATACATCGCCTACATTAAATTTTGCACTTATGGAAAACCCTTATTCTGATACTTTAGTTTTTAAACATAAGCAAAGGTATAATATTAAAAATGAGTATAAGGATGGTTTAATTTGGTGCGATACCTACCATTGTGCCATTAATAGAAATGGTAATGTTGTGTGGTTATTTCCAATCATTGATAAAAACTTTAATAATCCACAATCAATGCGTGATTTAAGATTACATAATAACGGCACTATTTCGTTTATAAACGATTCAAATATTTATTTAATTAACAAAGATTTATACGTATTGTGGAACGGTGCAAATGATGGAAAAGTTACAAAAAAACGCGCCGAAAATTATCATCATTCTTTTAATATTATATCGCAAAATAATTTTTATACTATGGGGCTAAGTTTCAAAAAAATATTTAATAATAATGTTACGGATAGTATGGATAATTATTTAGAAGACGATTTTATTGTGCGATACGACTCTTTAGGAACTATAAAATGGCTTTGGCAATATTCAACATATTTTTTTAATAAATCGTTTTACAATAAATTAACACCCGAAAAAAAGAAAGGTTATATTCATCCTCATGCCAATTCAATTAGTATAGATTCAACTGAAAAATTTATTTATTTAAATCTTAGAAATTTATCACGTATTTTAAAAATAAATATAAAAACCAAGAAAATAGTTGCTCAGTATGGCGAAAAATTAAGTGCCGATGATACGTTAATTTATGAAACGAATGCGTTTAATTACGCGCATGATGTTAAATACGTTTCAAATAACGAATTAACGTTGTTTAATAATAATTCAGAAAAAACGTTTAATAAAACTAATAAACCTTTAAATTGTTTAAGTAGTGTTATGCACATTAAACTACCTGCTATAAAAAGCGATTCAATAAAAACATTATGGCAATTTTACACTAATTTCGATTTTTTAAGCGATAGTTGCTCGACGCGGTTTGGCAGTGTTGATAAGTTGGCTAATGGGAATTATTTGGTTTGTTCTGGTGAAAATGCTCGGTTATTTGAAGTTAATAAAAATAAAGAAATTGTTTGGGATATGATGTTCTTTAAAAAACGTTCTGAGGAATTTGGCTTTGATAAATTACCACAATATCGTATCATGTATTCAAGTTCGCTTTATCCTTATTATTATACATACGCTTATAATCAACATGCTAATTCTATTACTATAACCAACGAAGGAACAAATGAAGATATATACCTTGTTACTTTTTTTGATAAAAAACAAAAGCAAGTTTTAATGTTTAAAACAAGTTTAATTCAGCCAAATAATAATTTTACTTTAAAATTAAAAAACCACCAACTCATCACAAAGTATGTAATTATAAAGTCTCTTAATTCTAAAATTGAAAAAAAAATAACAACTAAATAATTTTCGTTAATAATTTAAATACAGTCATAATTGGTTAATTATTTTAAAAGTACATTTTCAATGAGTGAAAAGCTATTTTTAATGAGTGAATGACTTTTAAAGCTTATTTTTTTTAAATAAATTTAACAAATTAAGTGTTAATAATTATGAGAAATAAATTGCCAATTTTGTTGTTGTTAGTATTATCAATATGCTTTTCAAACATATTAGTTAGTCAGGTTAATAAACAACAATTTAATATCCCTCAAAAAAAAGTTTTTTCTCCCGATTCGTTAATCGGCTTTAGTGAAGAAAATGTCAAGGTTGGAGCAGCTAACAGCCATTGTTACGGTCAAGAATTTGTATCGTACATGCAAAAAGCAAAACGAGCATTTATAAATAAAAAATACAATTTACCCGATTTTTCAAATCAAACTAATTTTTCGTTTAAACCAATTGGTAATGGCGGTCAACCTCAAATAATGACAGCCCCTTGTAATAACGAAGATTTTGAAATGGGTAATTTTACAGGTTGGATACAAAGCAGCGGTACTAATTCAAATTCAGCAACCATGGGAGGTTGTTGCCCAACTGCTAGTGGTAATTTTTCAATGATGCCAGCAGGTTCTACTGATCCTGCCAGTGGACTTTCTCTTACATCTCCTTTAGGAGGCAATTGGGTTGCGCGTATTAATAATTTATGCCCTAATACCGAAGTAAATCGTTTAAGTAAAACCTTTGCTGTTACTTCTGCAAATGCCTTATTTCAAGTGGCTTATTTTGGTGTATTAGAAGATGGTGGCCATCTTTGTAACGAACAACCCTATATAAATTTAAGCATTTTAAATTGCTCAAACGTTTTATTAACCTGTCCAAATGTTCAAATTGTTGCTCCAAGTGCTTCTTGTAACAATACTATTACTGGTTGGACAACAGCTACAGCAGCAGCTTATACAGATACATATAGCGCCTCTTATATTTCTGGGGGATATACTACATATTTTGGTGCATATACTCCTACCACACTTGTAACTTATACTTCATCTTGCTCTGGTAGTTTTTTGTGTTCTTGGTCTGGCTGGAAAACTCAATCTTTAGATTTAACACCTTATATAGGTACTTGTGTTACCATTCAATTAACAGTAGGTGATTGTATTTACGGAGGGCATAGAGGCTGGGGTTACTTCGATTGCTTATGTACCCCTATGAATATAACCGTAAATGGAACACAATTTCCGGCGGGGACGGCGGCATCAACGGTTTCGGCTTGTGGTGCTTTATCGGGCACAATGAGCGCTCCAAATGGTTTGGGGCCTTATAATTGGCAAGGGCCCGGCGGTTCTGGCATTAATAATAACCCAAGCCAAACAATTAGCACAAGTACAAGCGGTAACTACACATTAACAATGAATCCTGCTGGCTCATGTAGTCCAATTACAAAAACTATAACTTTATTATTTACGCCAACTCCAATTTCTACTTTTAACAATAGCAATAGTTGTAATGTTTTTACTTTTAATAATACTGGATCTACCGCACCATCTGTTCAAACCTATTCCTTTGTAGGAGCGGGTGCACCATCTAATTTTACAACAACAGCAACAACAACAGTCGTCACTTTTCCATCAGTCGGTACCTATACAGTAATACATGTTTTAACTAACACCGCTAATTGTACATCTACAACTACTGCTGTAGTAATTGTTCCAGCCTTACCCAACTCTTCCTTCATTATTCCTATATCGACACAATGTTTAACGGGTAATTTATTTAATTTTAATGCGATGAGTGGAGTAGGTGTTCACAGTTATAGTTTTAATCCAGTGGTTGGATCTCCAGGTGTAGGTAATACGGCCAACTATT
>JANYEQ010000049.1 GCA_025363015.1 Bacteroidota bacterium | reverse complement strand
ATTTTTTGTGTTTTAGATAATAACTCTACTTTTTCTTTTACTTCTAATAGTTGCGATTGCCCTGCTAAAGCACCCATGCGAACACCTTCTACATTAGGATCGCCAATTACATTTTGTGCTAAGCGTTTTCCTAAAGCTATTTGCACATCTTCTATCATGTTTTCTGGAACGATGATACGACGGACTGCGGTACATTTTTGCCCTGCTTTAGTGGTGATTTCTCTTGCTATTTCTTTAATGAAGATGTCAAACTCAGGCATAGCAGGCGTTACATCAGTTCCTAATACGCAACAGTTTAATGAATCAGCTTCCATATTAAAATGTACTGCTTCTTGTAATAAACGAGGATGTGCTTTTAACATTTTTCCTGTTGATGCAGAGCCCGTAAACGTAACCACATCCTGACTTTCTACATGATCTAAAATTCCGCTAGCACTACCACAAATTAATTGCAATGCACCTTCAGGTAAAATTTTAGAAGCAATAATTTCTTGCACAACAGCTTCTGTTAAAAAAGAAGTTAATGCTGCTGGCTTTACAATGGCCGGTACACCTGCCAACCAATTAACTGCTACTTTTTCTAACATCCCCCAAACAGGAAAGTTGAAAGCGTTGATGTGAATAGCAACACCTTCTTTTGGCACACAAATATGGTGACCAATAAAAGTATTATTTTTAGAAAGCTTGGCTACATCGCCATCATAACAATAGGTTTCGTTCGGGAATTGACGACGTAAAGAAGCGTAGGTAAACAAATTTCCTATCCCACCTTCAATGTCAACCCAGCTATCTGTGCGGGTTGCGCCGGTAGCCCAACTAATTTTATAAAAATCTTCTTTTTTGTTTTGTAAATGTATGGCCAATGCTTTTAGCATCATGCCTCTTTCTTGAAACGTCATTCTGCGCAACTTTGGTCCACCAACTGTACGAGCATACTCACACATCTTCCCAAAATCTAAACCTTTGCTACTCACCGTTGCAACTATATCGCCAGTAATAGCGTTAAATAATTCTTGTCCGTTATCAGCTCCTGTTAACCATTGGCCACACGCGTAATTTTGTAATTTGTTCATATACTATAATTAATAAGGTTAAATATAAAATAAAGTAAGCAATTATTTAAAAATAGTTAATAGATAAAAAGAGGAGTTGAAATTAATTAATTCGTTTTTGGAAATGCTCAGTTTTTTCTTGTAGTAAATTTAATGCCTCCTTAAAGTGTGATAACGATAAGGCAACGCTATATTATATTTGATATTAAATCACTTTGGTAACCGTTTTATTATATTAAAGGAATAAAAAATCCTCACCAATTATGGTGAGGATTTTTTATTTAAAATTTAGTTGTTATATTTAAGTTAAGAGTTTTACTCTTGCATTCTTAAGTATTTCTTAGTTTTTAACTAATCTTACTGTCTTAACAACACCATTATTTTCCACCTTTAAAATGTATAAGCCATTATTAAAGTTGTTTAAATTAATGCTGTGCTTACCATCTTGTAACGTTTGTGTGTAAATTACTTTTCCTAAAACATCTACCACGCTTACGTTTGATGTATTTAGTAATTCAACAGTAAACTCACCATTACTTGGATTAGGATATACATTAACTAATAATTGTGAATTTGATGTTAAAGCATTAATACCTGTACAAGCGCTAACACTTTGTGTTACCGTTGCTACATTAGCGCAGCCATTTAAAGCTGTTCCGTTTACAGTATAAGTTGTAGTTACTGTTGGGTTAATTACAATTACAGCTGTATTTGCACTCGTATTCCAAGTATAAGTACTTGCACCATTTGCGGTTAAAGTAGCTGTTTGGCCAGTACATGTTAAGCTTGCATTAGTACTTGCATTTACAGTTGGTAAAGCATTTACTGTTACACTACTAACAGCAGTATTGCTACTCACACAACCTAAAGAGCTAGTACCAGTAACATTGTAGTTAGCATTAGCTGTTGGTGTTACCACTGCACTTCCACTACTAAATGTATAAGTACTTGCACCGCTTGCTACCATCGTAAAACTATTACCTGCACATACTGCGCCACTAGTTACCGATACTGTTGGCAAAGCATTAACTGTTACATTACTTATTGCTGAACCAACACAACCTAATGTATTTGTACTAGATACTGAATAAGAAGCCGAAGCAGTTGGTGTTACCACTGCACTTCCACCACTGAAGGTGTAAGTAGTGCCACCGCTTGGCACCATTGTAAAGCTAGTACCAGTGCATATTGCACCACTATTAACAGATACACTTGGTGAAGCATTTACAGATACTGTTGCAGCGGCTGTATTTGTACAAGATGTTAAAGTGCTTGTACCCGTAACAACATAGCTTGTTGTAACTGTAGGATTAAAAGCAACTGCATTTGTAACACCACCAGTCCAGGTATATGTATTAGCACCTGTACCATTTAAAGTGGTAGCTTGACCATTACAAATAACCGAATTACTAATAGTAGCTCCAACAGGTATTGGCGCTAAGGAATTTGTATAACTATTTGCTACCGCACCTGGCGAAACCCAATTAGATACAGTACCTGTTAATGCAAAATTAGTTAAAGTACCTGTATTTGCGCTTCCACTAGCATCAATTAAAGAAGTTATACCTGCATTTGTACCTGTTGGTATACCTTGGTTAAAATGGTAATTAGCTACTAAACCTGCAGCAGTAGTTGGTATTTCGCAATTCATAAAAGTATTAATTTGGCACTTTGTACGTGGGGTATTCCAAATTCTATATTCATCTAGTGTACCATTTAGTAAACAACAAGCTATCGATACATGTTTTCCTATTTTATAACCCGTGTTAGCGGCAATTGTGCCCGATGCTGATACAGAATTATCTAATACTCCATTAATATAAAATTTAAGGGTAACGCCATCATAAGTTATTGCTAAATGTTTCCATACACCAGTGGGTATAATACTTACATTATTACCAGAAAATGCAGGGCAAAAAAATTGAATATTACCACTTACTATTCCTACTTCCATTTGTACAGAAGAAAATAATTTAGCATTAGTTGTATTATTAACGTTAAACCAAGTTTCAAACGTAAAAGCGCCCATACTTGGTAAATTTGGCGTTGTGTTTGTAACGTAATCATCTATTCCATCAAAATTTAATGCCGAAGCTGTTGTGCTGTAACCAACCCAATTGCCACTACCATCACATAAAAAATATTTACCATTGCTGTAGGAGATATTATAATTTGATGGGGTGCTCGCTGTAGCCGGAAATTGAACCGTACTAACATAAGCACCTGTTGTATAATTTATTAAATAAGCTCTTCTGTTAACATAATCGTAAACAGCATACTCAGCACCAGATATACCAGTATAAAAACCATAAGTAGCCAAGTTGCTCAAAGCAACCGGTAAACCCGTAATAGTAATAGTTGAAACTAATAAACCTGTACTACGGCTATGTTTTTTAATGGTACCACCACTAAAATAATATAATACTTGATTAGTTGTAGGGTCAAACTGACCGCCAGCTTGTGGATCAGGCTGTTGATTGGTTGAAGCAACTGCTCCAACACCTGTTGGAATACCTGTACC
>JANYEQ010000125.1 GCA_025363015.1 Bacteroidota bacterium | reverse complement strand
ATGAATGTTTTAATACTAGGATCTGGCGGACGAGAACATGCTTTTGCACAAAAAATTGCACAAAGTAAATTGTTACAAAACTTATACATTGCACCAGGTAATGCCGGTACAGCCAATTGCGGTACTAATGTTGATATTTCGGTTAACGATTTTGATGCTATAAAAAATTTAGTGTGGGAAAAAGATATTAATTTGGTTTTGGTTGGGCCCGAAGATCCTTTGGTAAAAGGCATACACGATTATTTTTTGAATGACGATGTACTTAAAGAAATACCAGTTATTGGCCCTAAAAAAGATGGTGCACAATTAGAAGGCAGCAAAGATTTTAGCAAGCAATTTATGCAAAAATACAATGTGCCAACTGCACGTTATGAAACGTTTACAGCTAATAATTTAAATGAGGGATATACTTTTTTAGAAACATTACAATCACCATTTGTATTAAAAGCCGATGGTTTAGCCGCAGGTAAAGGCGTATTAATTATTAATAATATTAACGAAGCAAAAGCCGAATTAAAAAGCATGTTATTAGATGCAAAATTTGGTACCGCAAGTAGTAAGGTTGTTATTGAAGAATTTTTACACGGCATTGAATTATCTGTTTTTGTTTTAACGGATGGAAAATCGTATAAAATTTTACCAGCTGCAAAAGATTATAAACGTATTGGCGAAGGCGATACGGGTTTAAATACAGGCGGAATGGGCGCCGTAAGCCCTGTGCCTTTTGCTAATGCAGATTTTATAAAAAAGGTTGAAGAAAAGGTTGTGAAACCAACCATTGCAGGGCTTATTGCCGAAGGGATTGATTACCGAGGGTTTATTTTTATTGGCTTAATGAATTGTAATGGCGAACCTCAGGTAATTGAGTATAATTGCCGTATGGGCGATCCCGAAACAGAAGTCGTTATTCCACGCATTGAGTCAGATTTTTTAGATTTATTGGTGGGTGTGGGGCAGCAAACCTTGCATACAAAAGAGTACAGGGCAACAACCCAAACAGCTACAACAGTGGTTATGGTAAGTGGTGGTTACCCCGAAGACTTTAAAAAAGGCTATGAAGTAAGCGGATTATCTGATACCAAAGATTCGTACATTTTTCATTCAGGGACAAAATTTGAGGATGATAAAATTGTAACCAATGGTGGACGTGTGTTTGCTATCACTTCATTTGGTAATACAATTGAAGAAGCGGTGACTAAAAGTTTTTTAACTGCAGAAAAAATAAATTATACAGATAAATACTATAGAAAAGATATTGGGAAAGACCTATTAATAATGGAAAAAGGAAAGGGTATAATGTAAAATTTATAATTTGCCCTTTACAGCTTACATTTTTTAAATAATTACCACACCGCAGGACCTAATTTTTTTGTAATTCTACTTTTTGGAAATATTTCGTAAAAAATTTGGTCAAATAAAATTAAAATTTTAAAGCTATACGTTGGCGAATTTAATTTTTCGCCTATTTTTTTATTGTTTTTTAAAGTAAAACGGTAAGCAATATCTGTTCCTAAGCCCAACCACTTAAAAATTTTAAATTGCGCAGTAATGCCTGGTTCATATAAAAATAAAAACGATTTTTTATCGCCACTATATAAATTAAAAGGCTTTGCTTTTTGAAACCACGCAAAACCTGTGCCTGCTTGTATTGGCACACTTAACTGCCAACGTTTAGTTTTATAAAAAACAAAATCAATATAATAGCATAAATAAGTGAATTTTAAATACTTAGTAATGGTATCTATTTTACCAGTTTCGTTTTGTGTGTAAAAATTAGTAGCGTAATTTGATTTCATCCAACTAATGCCGCCACCAATTCGTAATTTCCGTTGGTAAGCTATCCCCAATCTAATACCAGTAACGCTTATTAATTGGTTATTAATAAAACTGTTTCTACTTTCTAAACGCACATCAATACTCGATTTATTTTTAAATACTTCGTGTAAAGTATCTAAAAATTGGGCCTTATAGTAGGAGCTAATTAAAAATAAATAAAATATTAAAATAAACGGCTTCATTTAATAACAAAATTACGTTTATAAACTGTTTGTTTTTTTACCGTATAAAAATAGTTTCAACAAATAACTTGTTTAATTTTATATACTTAATTAATGCTAGATACACCTATAGAATATTTAAAAGGTATTGGTACTGTTCGTGCCGATGTTTTAAAAAAAGAATTGGGTATTTACAACGCATTAGATTTAATAACCTATTATCCTTTTAGATACGTTGATAAAACAAAATTTTATACTATCTCCCAAATTACAGATGAATTACCATACGTACAATTGCGAGGTGTAATTGATAGTTTAGAAATAGTAGGCCTTAAACAAACTAAACGCTTAGTAGTAAAATTTAAAGATAATACTGGTAATATTGATTTGGTTTGGTTTAAAGGCTATAATTGGATAGCTCAACAATTAAAATTAGGTGTTGAATACATTGTGTTTGGTAAAGCCACAAATTTTATGGGGCGTTATAATATTGCACACCCAGAGATTGATGAAGTGACCGCTGATTTTTTTAAACAACAATCTGCTTTTCAAAGCGTTTATAATAGTACTGAAAAGCTAAAATTTAAAGGTTTAGATAGTACAGGTATTCGTAAAGTACAGGGCAATTTAATTCAACAATTAATACCAGAACATTGTCCTGAAAATTTAAGCCAAGAGGTGATTGCCGAACATAAATTAATTTCGCATTTTAATGCTTTAATCCACATTCATTTCCCCGAAAGTGCCCAACAATTAAAGGATGCAGAACTTCGGCTAAAGTTTGAAGAATTATTTTACATTCAACTTAAACTATTAAAATTAAATAAAGTTAGAGCCACTACCACACAGGGCTTTGTTTTTAGTAGAGTAGGAGAAATGTTTAATACTTTTTTTAGTAATCATTTACCGTTTCAATTAACCAATGCACAAAAACGTGTGTTAAAGGAAATTAGGCTAGATATGGGTAGCGGCAGGCAAATGAATAGGTTGTTGCAGGGCGATGTAGGTAGCGGAAAAACCTTAGTAGCTTTAATGAGTATGTTATTGGCTATTGATAATAATTTTCAAACCTGCATAATGGCACCTACCGAAATTTTAGCACAGCAGCATTATCAAACATTTATAAATTTATTAGAACCCTTAAACTTAAATATAGCAATACTTACAGGCTCATCAAAAGTAAAGCAACGTAAACAAATTTTAGAAAAATTACTTTCAAATGATATTCATATTTTAATTGGTACGCACGCTTTAATTGAAGACGTTGTTAAATTTGCAAGCTTAGGTTTAGTAGTTGTTGACGAGCAACATCGTTTTGGCGTTGCACAACGCGCTAAACTTCGAAATAAAAATACTAATCCACCACATATTTTGTTAATGACAGCCACGCCAATACCGCGCACCTTAGCAATGACATTTTATGGCGATTTGGATACAAGCTTAATTGATGAATTACCACCTGGACGAAAACCTATTAAAACAGTTCATTATTTTGAAAATCAGCGCTTACGCGTAAATGGTTTTTTAAAAGAACAAATTGCACTAGGCAGACAAGTATATATTGTTTTTCCACTTATACAAGAAAGTGAGAAATTAGATTATCAAAACTTACAACAAGGATACGATAACTTAGTAAACGAATTTCCAGCACCAACTTACCAAGTAAGTATAGTACACGGTAAATTAAGTAACGAGCAAAAAGATTTTGAAATGCAGCGTTTCATAAAAAACGAAACTCAAATTATGGTGGCAACCACTGTAATTGAAGTAGGCGTTAATATACCAAATGCCAGTGTCATGGTAATTGAAAGTGCCGAACGTTTTGGTCTATCACAACTCCATCAATTACGCGGTAGAGTGGGGCGGGGCGCCGATCAAAGTTTTTGTATTTTATTAACGGGGGCAAAATTAGGCGCTGATAGTCGCCTTCGAATGAAAACCATGGTAAGTACCAATGATGGTTTTGAAATTAGCGAAGTAGATTTAAAATTGCGCGGACCAGGAGATATTGAAGGTACACAACAAAGCGGCGTTATGGATTTAAAACTTGCTAACCTGGCACAAGATGGACACATATTACAATTAGCACGCCAAGCAGCACAAAGTGTTTTAGATGAAGATGTAAATTTGGAATTAGAAAAAAATAAAGTGTACCAACAAACATTAATTAAACAACAGCAAACCAAAACAGATTGGAGTAAAATTGGCTAAATTATAGTTTTATTATTGTTATTATTTGTATTAAATTTATTTTTTAAATAAAATAACTGCCGTTGTAATTACAGTAATTATTGTAATTACTAATAAAGCAATTTTTATAGCACTATATGGGCGTTCGCCTTGTACTTCGCCAGTACGGGCATTAATAGTAAAACGGTAAACTTTATCGTTAAATTTATAAGCACTAATCCATAACGGCAATAAAATATGCTTAAAAGTAATATCGTTATACTCCGTATTTAGTGAGTTTACTTGTTGTACATCTCCACCAATATCGTTTCTAACGCTAGAATCTATCACAGTAGCCATACGTTTTTTTGCTTCTTCAAAACCTTGTTTTAATTCCGTTTGGTAACTTTCAGTTACAAACCCAGCTAAAAATTTATCGTCGTAGCTTACTAATTCGGGTAAATCCCATGGCTCTAATTCATTTACTAATTTGTTAGGTAATGAGTGTGAGGCACATACTAAAATATCATCAAATTCATTTCTAACGGTGCCACTTGCTGGGTACCAGGCGGTGCGTTGCACTTGGCGTGTTTGCGTATTGCCATTACCGTCTCTGTACGTTTCTGTTATATAGTAATGTTCGCCACGCATACCGTTGTAATCACTTACAGTATTACTATCATAGGTCCAATATGGCATATAAACGCCTTTTAGCTTTTCGGTACTTTGTTCGGCATATTGTTTTAATTTGTTTGGGGCAAACCATAAACCACCCACCCATTTTACAAATTCGTTTTTGGCGGCGTTGCGCTCAATTTTAAAAGGTAATAAATATTTAGGTTTTATTATTTTGTTGTTTGATGCGTTGGTAACAATTAACGGGGTATCGCAATAAGGGCAATTATTACTGGTAACATTAGGGGCTAGTGTAGTAGCTGCACCACAACTACTGCATTTTACAGTACTAACAGTTTGTTGTTCGGTAGTGGCTATATTTTCGTCTAAAAACTTAGTATAATCGTTTTCAATTATCTCTGTTTTTTCAACCTCAATAGGGTTATTAGTGTTACAATATTGACAAACAAGACTTTGTGCACCTGGTGCAAATTTTAAATTAGCCCCACAATTTTTACATTTAATGGTATTTGCGGTTTCAGAATTTGGTTCAAAAGGTGTATCGCTCATAATTTTTGTTAGAAGTTCAATAAAAATATACAAAATTTATTAAAAATCAATTTATTTTTTTTGTAACCAAATAATATAACTAAGTTTATAATGTTATATTATTTATATGAAGAAACTCATTTTTATTTTAGTACTAGCCCCCTTTTTATTTTTTGCTCAAACCACTAAAAAATATCCAACTTTATTGTGGAAAATAACGGGTAATGGCTTAAAAAAACCATCGTATTTATATGGTACTATGCATGTTAGTAACCGCGTAGCTTATCATTTAAGCGAACAGTTTTTTGATGCCATAAAAAGTGTAGATGTAGTTGGTTTAGAAACAAACCCTGGGGATTGGTTGCAAAATATGGAAAAAACTGGAGAATTATTACAAGCTAATCAATTTAATGCTTATTATAATGCTGATTTTTATAAATCGAGTTTTGCAATAACCTTGCCGCAAAAAAAAAGTTTTCAAGGTATTTTAAGTTACGACCCTGATATTATTGATGGTTTATTGTACCGCCGTAATAGAAGTAAAGAAAATTTTGAAGAAAATACATACATTGATTTATTTATTTTTCAATCGGCATCAAAGCTTGGTAAACAATTAATTAGTTTAGAAGATTTTGCCTATTCAGAAATAAAGGCACGCCTTTCATCACTTCCAGATAAAGACACAGGCAACGAAGACGAAGAAAATAATTATAAAAATTATTACTCCAGCTTTCAAAAAATTGAAGATGCTTACCGCGATGGAAATTTAGATGTCATTGATAGTTTAAGTAAATTAACAAGTAGTAAAAACACACAAAAATATTTAATAAACGATAGGAATGTATTTTTTGTAAACACAATTGATTCTGTTTTAAAAACCAAAGCGCTGTTTAGTGGTGTAGGTGCTGCTCACTTGCCGGGTAAAGATGGTGTTATAGAATTGTTGCGTAAAAAAGGATATACGCTTGAGCCAGTAATACCAAAAATTACCAAAAAAAGTGATGCCATGCGTGATGAGTTAGATGTAATGGTAAAACCAGTTGTGTTTCAAAAAAATTACGTAAGCGATTCTATTTTTTCGGTGAGTTTACCGGGTAAACTATCTCAAATTGTAAACTTAGATAATTTAAAGTACTATATAAATGCCGACATGGTAAATGGTAGTTTTTATACAATTGTGCGTTTAAAAACCTATTGTCCATTAGCAAATACAACACCCGAACAATTAAAATTACGAATAGATAGTTTACTGTTTGAAAACATACCTGGTAAAATAATTTCTAAAAAAGATATTGTTTCTAATAATGGCTTAAAAGGTATTGAAATCGTAAATAAAACACGTCGCGGCGATGAGCAGCATTACCAAATTTACTTTAGCGATATGGAATTATTTATGTTTAAGTTGGGCGGTAAATTGCAATATGCAACCGGTAATGAAGCAAAGCAATTTTTTAACTCTATTCAATTTTATGCTAAAACCGAAGCGTTTACTCAATTTACGCCAAAAACAAAAGGGTTTACTGTTAAATTGCCAAGTAATTATACTTATTCAAAAAACGAAGGTTCGTCGCAAAAAGGTTTAGTAGAAGATTTATATGCTTATTCTAAATCACAAAAACAATTTTATGGGGTTAAACAAACGGTGTATAACGATTTTAATTATTTAGAGGAAGATACTTTTGAACTTAATCAATTAGCAAAAAATTGTTTGCGAAATTTTGAATTTAAAAAAGAAATAACATATAAAATAAAGCAACAGCAAGGTTTTCCGGCAATACAATTTACAGCTAAAAATAAAATGGATAACTATTTTTATGGTAAAATAATTATTAAAGGTGCGCATTATTATTTGAACTATTTAATTAGCGACAAACAAGTAAATCCCACAGTTAATGGATTTGATAATGAGTTTTTTACATCGTTTAAATTAATAGATTTTGAACATATCAATACAATTAAAGAAATAACGGATAAACCTTACAGTTTTAAAGCAAAAGATGAAGTGACTGATAATGCTTTGAGTAAGTTTAACGATTCTTATTTAAAAGCATACAACGAGGCAACCGCTAATAAAAAAGATAAGAAAGATAATAAGGATTACGATTTTAAATCTAATAATAAAGTATACTATTCTCCTTCCAGCAACGAATATGTGAATATTACTTTTGAAAAATATAACGATTACGATTACCGAAATTTTAAAGAAATGGACACTAAAATAGCTACAAGTATTAAAAATACAACAAGCATGCTTATGTGTAAAAAAATAACTACAACTAAAAATGGTGTATATACTTATAAATTTACTTTAAAAGATACCGCTACTGCTCGAGCTATTGATGGAAAATTAATATTTAAAAATGGTACTATGTATGATATTAGCACCTGCCCCTACGATACTATAGTTGGCTTAAAAGGTTGGACAAAAGATTTTTTTGAAAGCTTTACACCCACCGATACCGTTATTGGAAAAGACATATTTATAAACAAATACCAAATATTATTAGACGATTTATGCAGTAACGATACCGTTATTAGGCAGCAAGCCAATAACTCACTAGTAAATTCGTTAAGCATGCAAAAAGAATTTACAAACGATTTTTTGAAGTTTATACAAAGTAATAAATTAAATTTAGTAAACGAAGAAAGTAGAGCCCAATTATTTGTAAACGGTGGCACAATTGCTACCGAAAAAATTATTGAACCTTATAAAACCTTATATAAACAATATACTGATAGTTTTTATTTACAATTATGCTTATTAAAAGGGTTGGCATATTTAAAAACACCAACCTCGTTTAACACATTTTTAAATTTAGTAACTACCGAAACGCCTCTGGTGGGTAATGAAAATACAGTAAACGATATTTTTTCAGTTTTAAACGATTCGTTAGAGTTATGTAAAAACTTTTTTCCAGCAATGTATGCTCTTACAAAATACGAAGAATATAAAACTGCTGTTTACAACTTGCTAACCAATTTAGTAGATAAAAAATTAATAGCACCAAACATTTATTTAATGCAAAAAGATAATATTTTGGCCGACGCAAACTTGGCTTTAAAACGTTATAATCCCTCAAATAGTAAGTCTACTAATGGATCAAATAATGATTTTGATTATTTAGATAAAGCGACAAAAGAATTAGCGGAAAATATACAGGCAAGCGTTGAAGGGCTTAATACCAATACATTCAATAAAGCCTCCAAAAACACTAAAGATGTGGCTAATCGCCCTGAATTAGTTAATTATGCTATAATTTTAGCTCCTTTTTATAAAATAGACGAAAAAACAAAACAGTTTTTTGCCAAACTTGCTAAAATAAAAACACAAGCCATTACAATGCCTGTGACCATTGCTTTATTAAAACAAAATATTATTTTAAACGATACACTTATTAATTTTTATTGTAAAAATAAATATACTCGCACCTATTTTTATAGCGAATTAGAAAAAGAAAAATTAACCGATAAGTTTGATAAAAAATATTTATCACAAAAAAGCTTGGTAGAGTCGGTTATTAATAGCCAACGCCAAATAACTAATTTGTATAATTACGATAAAGATAAAACCAAAACAGATAGCATTGTGTTTTTTAAAGAATTGGAAGCAAAGAATAAATATCAAAAAGGAAAAATTTATGTTTACAAAGTACAAAAGCAAAAAAACGATGACGAAAAATGGGCGGTAGTATTTGTAAAAGAGAGCAAACAAGCCATTAGCCCAGATATTGAAGTATTAAACATAAATTATTTAATAGATAAAGACAAAACCGAAGAAGAAAACATTAACGATATGTTAAACGATTTTGCCCTATCGTACCGCAACAGAGCCTCTGTAAAAACTAATTACGATTACGGTAATTACGACTAATTACAAAAAATTTCGTTAAAAACTATCTGTATAATAGCAATAAAACCATTATATTTGTTACGTTTATGAACAATTTAGTAACAATAAAAGATAAGCAATTTAAGCCCTACATTTCGCAGCAACAAATTACAACTGCTGTTAAAAATATTGCTGATGCTATAAATACCGAGTTGGCAAACGATTTTCCTATTTTTTTGGTTGTATTAAACGGCTCGTTTATGTTTGCCGCTGATTTATTAAAAGAAGTTACAATACCTTGCGAAATTTCCTTTATAAAAGTTGCCAGTTACCATGGTACAAGTAGCACGGGCAATGTAACAGAATTAATAGGCCTAACCGAAGACATTACAGGCAGAACCGTAGTAATTGTTGAAGATATTGTTGATACTGGTATTACCCTTGAACGATTAATGAATGTACTTACACGCAAAAATGTAAAACAAACAAAAATAGCAACCGCTTTACTAAAACCTCAATCCTACAAAAAACAATTTAAAGTACATTATGTTGGAATTGAAATACCAAACGATTTTGTGGTAGGTTACGGCTTAGATTATGACGGACTTGGAAGAAATTTAAAAGAAATTTACGTATTAGCTTAAAAAATAAAAAACAATGGAAAAAATGTTAAACCTTGTATTATTCGGTCCTCCAGGTGCAGGCAAAGGCACTCAATCTGAAAACTTAATAAATAAATATGGCTTGGTACATTTAAGTACTGGCGATATTTTACGTACCGAAATTGCGCGAGGTACCGATTTGGGTAATAAAGCAAAAGCCGTTATGGATAGAGGCGAATTAGTTAGCGACGACATTGTAATTGCAATGATTGAAAGTAAATTAGATGCTAATACTAATGCAAAAGGATTTATTTTTGATGGTTTTCCGCGTACAGCAAACCAAGCCGAAGCCTTAGACGATTTACTACAAAAAAAAGGAACGGGTATTAGTGCAATGATTGCTTTAGAAGTGGATGATGAAGAACTTATAAAACGTTTATTAATTAGAGGACAAGCCAGTGGCCGTGCCGATGACAAAGACGAAGAAGTTATTCGCCGAAGAATTGTTGAATACAATAATAAAACATTGCCATTAAAAAAATATTATAATCAAATTGGTAAATTTCATTCTATAAATGGCATTGGTAGCGTTGATCAAATTTTTAAATTATTAGTAGAACGTATAGTATTTTTAAATGCCGAAATGGAATTAACAGCTTTAGAAACAGATTTGGAGCATTTAGATTTAACGATACAAGATTTTGATGTGGCTGATGATATTGCCCCTGAGTTATTATTAGAAATTGATGCCGTAAAACGTGCCGAAGCCGAAGAAGAATCAGATGCAAAAGTTTTAAAATCAAAAAATAAAAAAGCTATTAATCTTAGTAAAAAAACAAGCACTAAGCCAATTCAAACAAATAAGAAAAAAATAGTAGCAAAACCAAAAAAGTCATTAAAAAAAGCAGTTACCATAAGCAGAGTAAAAGGTAAATCAATATCACCTAAAAAGCCAGCTACTAAAACTAAAAAAATAATTAAAAAAACCTTAACTAAAAGCAAATTAGTACCAAAAAAAGTAGTTAAAAAAACAAAGCTTTTTAAAGCTTCAATTTCTAAAACTAAAAAAGTAGTTAAAAAAACTGCTACTAAAAGTAAAACAGTTTTAAAAAAAGTAATTAAAAAACTGATACCTAAAAAAAAGTTAGCTCCAAAAAAAGTAATTAAAAACGCTAAAACTAAAAAAGTAGTTAAAAAAATTACAGCTAAAAAGCCAATTAAAAAAACAGCTTCTAAAAAGAAAAAGTAGTAAAATTATGTTTTAAGTTATTTGTTAGTGTGATACTAATTCATTCTATAATTCTTAAGCCTTAATTTTTAATTTAAAAATTTATAATTTCAAAAAGTGGATAATAATTTTGTTGATTACGTAAAAATACACTGTAAAAGTGGTAAAGGTGGGGCTGGGTCTATTCACTTTCATAGAGATATAAATACTGCTTATGGTGGCCCTGATGGCGGAAATGGCGGACGAGGTGGCCATATTATATTACGAGGTAATAAACAATTTTGGACTTTAATACATCTTAAATACCGCAAGCACATTATTGCCAAAGATGGCGATGGTGGCTCAAGTGGTAATAGTAGTGGCAAACAAGGTAAAGACGAAATTTTAGATGTGCCCTTAGGAACTGTTGCGCGTGATGAAGAAACTGGCGAAGTATTATTTGAAATTACAGAAGACGGACAAGAAGTTATTTTATTAGCTGGTGGTAGAGGAGGCTTAGGTAATGCAAATTTTAAAAATAGCGTATTACAAAGCCCACAATTTGCACAGCCAGGCGAACCTAATAAAACCGAATGGAAACTTTTAGAATTAAAAATATTAGCCGATGTAGGTTTGGTAGGCTTTCCAAATGCTGGAAAATCAACCTTACTATCAGTTGTTAGTGCAGCAAAACCCGAAATTGCTAATTATCCATTTACTACATTGGTGCCCAATTTAGGCATTGTAGAGTACCGCGATTATAAAAGTTTTGTAATGGCTGATATACCTGGTATTATTGAAGGAGCAAGCGATGGCAAAGGTTTGGGTTTACGTTTTTTAAAACATATTGAGCGTAACTCTATGTTACTATTTCTAGTAAGTTGCGATAGTAATGATATTGTTAATGAATATAAAATTTTACTAAACGAGTTGAAGAAATTTAACCCCCATTTACTTGAAAAGAAACGCATTTTAGGAATAAGTAAATCTGATTTAATGGATGATGAATTAGAAGAAGAGATGCGAAAAGATATAATTAAACGTTTAAAAGGTAAAAATAAAGTGCCTTTTATTTTCTTTTCATCAGCTACACAAAAAAATATTGTTCAGTTAAAAGATATGCTTTGGCAGCAAATGAACGAGTATAATTTTTAGTTAAATTTTCCTTATGCCTTTTTATTTCCTACCATCTAAGGTATATTCATATACTTGTGTGTTTGTAAGCTTATCATCCATTTAGGATTTTGTTTTACAAATTCAATTATTTGAGGTACAAGTTTTTCTTGCTTACTCCACTCGGGTTGTAAATATAAGTAGCAATTGGCATTAACTAAATTTGCTTGCTCTTGTGCCCACACAAAATCATTTTGATTAAAAATAATTACTTTTAATTCGTTTGCATTTTTATAAATATTAGGCAATGGCAGCATAGTTTTTTTAGGAGATAAGCAGATCCAATCCCAATTACCACTGAGTTCGTAAGCCCCCGATGTTTCTATATACGTTTCAATATTATTGTGTTTAAGCTGTTTGGTTAATTCATTTAAATTATAAATTAAGGGTTCTCCACCAGTAACAACAACACTTTGTGCTTTGTAATATAAAACATGTTCAATTATTTTTTCAATAGGGGTAAGAGGGTGAATATTTGCATCCCAACTTTCTTTTACATCGCACCAATGGCAACCTACATCGCAGCCACCAATTCTAATAAAATAGGCTGCTTTACCAGTGTTAAAGCCTTCGCCTTGTATGGTATAAAACTCTTCCATTAAAGGTAACATTTTGCCCTCGTTTAAAAGCAATTGGTTTTGCGGTGTAAGGCTATGTAATTTATAGGTCATTTATTTGGTAATAATGCTAAATTTATTTTTTAGTTTTTGATTCTTTAGGTCTATCCGCCTCTTGCTTAATTTCATCAGCTTTACAAACTTTACAGGGTTCAAAACCTTCTTTTTTAGCAGCAGCTAATTCCATACCTTTTTTACCGGTTTTGGCACTACTACAATTTTTTGCATGATATTTTTTACCACTTTCGGTTACGTAAACAGTTTGTGCGTTTAACTTTGTAAAGAATAATGCTATAAATAAAACAGCAATAAATACGACGTTTTGTTTTTTCATTGTTTTTGTTTTTTATGTTTTTTTTAAAATTAATTTTTTTAATTGAATTTATATCTAACAAAATTTTATTTTTACTTAAAATTTACTAACTTTTGTTACATGCTATCATTATTTTTATTAAGAGGTTTGCCAGGAAGCGGTAAATCAAGTCTTGCAAACGAATTAAGCGAAGATGGTAAATACCCAGTTTTTTCTGTAGACGATTATTTTACAGATACTATTACTAAAAATTATCATTTTGAATTTGATAAAAATTATTTAGCCTATCAGCAGTGTGTAGAAAATACAAAAAAAAGTATGCAAGTAAATTGTACTAAAATTTTTATTCACAATACTTTTACTTTAGAGTGGGAATTAGAGCCATATTTTAAATTAGCGGCTGAGTTTAATTACAAAGTATTTGTTGTAACCGTTGAAAATAGGCATGGCAACACAAATATTCATAAAATTGATGACCAACAATTACAAAAAATGGCAAGTAAGTATAAAGTTACTTTGTTTTAGATATAAGTTTTTTATAAAAAATATTTAAATTAATATTTATTTTTCCGATGTTAAACCTAAAATTTTATTCTCTTTTATAGAGCTATGTTTAATGGGGTTATTTTTATATTTATAATATTTTTTTTGAAAAACTATAAGATTATACATTTTACTTATTAAAACCTTTGCAAAACTAAACTAAATTATATGCTAATAATAATCACTAACTAAATAATGTGATAAAAAATAATATCAAAATTAATTTTACAGAGTAATTTAAAAGAATTATAGGACTGTTTTTAAAATATTAATACCCTAATTGCACAAAGCCTTTAAACACAGTTAAGTTAACATCGTTTAGTTGCAAAATAAAATAGTAAGTACCACTAGGTAATTTGTTACTACCAGTTTTGCCTACTGCGTTTGGTTCGCCATTCCAATCGTTTTTATAAGGATTGCTGCTGTAAACTAAATTGCCCCAACGGTTAAATATTTGTAGGGTGTTATTTGGGTAGTTTTCGGGCAGGCCTTTAATTTCAAAAAAATCGTTTTTACCATCGCCGTTAGGAGTTACCACTTCGGGTATCAAACCAAGGCCATCTTTTACTATTATTTCAACAGTATATTCACTAACGCATTGACCATTAGCACTAGCAAATAAAGTAACCGTATAAGTACCTGTAGTATTAAAGGTAGCATCGGCATTTATGGTAGTTGCGGTATTGCCATTACCCAAAACCCACGAATAGGTATTTGCACCAGTACTTTGGTTGTTAAAGTTTACATTTAATGGGGCTTGCCCAGTATTTACGTTAGGTGTAAATAGTGCATTAGTATTAGCACTTGCAATAGTAATAACATTTGCCGAAGAGCAACCCATAAAATCAGTAGCAATAACGGTGTATGTGCCACCTGAATTAATAATGGCATTGGCGGTATTAGTACCACTTACTAAACCCGTACCAAACCAATTGTAATTAATATTTGCGGGATTACTGCTAACTGCCAAACCACCATTTTGCCCTGCACACAATAGCGTAGCTGTAGGTGTAACAAATACTGTAGGTAAGGGCGACAATAGTATTGAAACACTAGCCGAAGCACTACCACAACTATTTGCTGTATTTACAACATACACACTGGCTTGCGATACAGAAATGGTGTTTGTTGTTGCGCTTGTATTCCAACTATAATTATTTAGGTTAGATGTTGCTGTTAGTATAGCCGTTGTACCTGTACATAAACTGGTGCTTGTTGCAGCTATGCTAATTGTTGGCGTTGGTTGTTGCGTAATAGTAAGTGTTGCTTGGCTGCTACCACAGCTATTACTAACACTTGCAGTATAAGTACCAGCCGTATTTATAACATTAGTTTGTGTAAATGGCCCGTTACTCCAACTATAATTACTAACGCTACTAAGTGCTGTTAAGGTTATGGAATTACCTGCGCACAAAACGGTGCTTGATGTACTCACGCTAATAGTAGGTACATTACTAGCTACTACGGTAATAGTATTAATACTATTTACGGTACCACATGAGTTTGATAAAGTTGCTGTATATACACCAGGACTATTAACTACTATAGCGTTAGCATTAGAGCCTGTGCTCCACGTAAATGTACCAGTACTGCCTGCTGACGTTAAAGTAACTTGTTGAGCGGGGCAAATTAAAGTATTAGTAGCATTAATACTAAACGATGGGGCTGCACCCAAATTTACCGTTGCTGTTTGTACATTACTACCACAGGCATTTAAAACAGTAACAGTATACACACCACCCGTAGCCGTAACTATTGAGTTGGTAGTTTGCCCGCTACTCCACGAATAAGTACTACCCACACTAGTAGCTACTATGCTTGCATTTTGTGCGCCACAAATATTAAATACCGAATTGTTTAAACTAATGGTAGGCGTATTAATTACTGTAATGGTAATTGCCGCATTTACATTGCTACAGGTATTAGCACTATTTACTTGATAAAAAGTGGTGGTGGTGGGTGTTACAACTATTGAGTTTGAGTTTGAGGTTGTATTCCAAGTATAGCTACTTAAACTGGCATTGGCAGTTAAGGTTAGGCTTGTACCGCTACAAATGGTATTAGTAGTTGGTGCTATACTTATAGTTGGAATGGGTAAAACGTTTACTGTATAATTACTTGTTACAAAACCACATTGCCCTGTTGTAGTAGCTGTATAAATGCCATTTGTATTGGTTGATGTAGAAGTTACAGAACTAGAGCCTGTGCTCCAATTTGTATATAATATACTACCTGTATTTATTGCATTAGTTACTGTTAACGATAATACTGCCGATTGAGATGGACAAATATTTACCGAATTAGAAGAGGTAACTACACTTGGTGTATGTGCCACATTTAAAGTAAAGGTAGTACTTGCCGAGGCCGTGGATACACCACACGTTCGGGTAACGGTGCAAGATAGGGTAACAATACCATTATCGCCACTATTGGGTGTGTATGTGTTGGTAGTAGTTGTGGTGGTAGTATTTGCATACGTTCCAGCACCGCCACTCCAAGTAATATAACTAAAGGCACCACCCGTTATGTTAGCTGTAAGAGTTTGTGCAGCGCCTACGCACACATAATTGGGTACACTTGCTGTATTTATACCTAAGGGAATAAACGGGGCATTACAACCAATATTGGCATAGGTTGGTGTGCCTACTGCATCGTAAAAAACGGCACCTCCATCATAAGCGTTAGAAGAATAGCTGCCGGCTAACGAGTACGATACATTTGCAGAGTTAGTAAGTAAAGCAGGTACATAACTTACACTACCTGTGCAAGCTGGTAAACCGCTTACGGTAAAACTAATTACACGAGGCGTTAGCGAGGTAGTAGAATTTGCGTTTGCAAAATGTCCCTGAAAATTACCTGGGTTTTGAAAAATTAAATACAGTGTATCGTTTAAATTAGAAAATGAGTTTGCGCTTGTGCACATATCGGTAGATAGTACCATTAACACTCTACTATTAGCAGGTAAAATGCCCGCAGGTGGTTCAATAATTTTACCGCAACCTAATACTGTGCTTTGTAAAGTGGCTGTTACGGCTGCTGTTGTTGCGTTTGATAGGGCAATACCTAAATAAGGGTTAGTGCCAACAGGCCACTTCATAGTAATGTTAGAGGTATTAATTGGCATATTGCCCACATTAAAAAATACCATTTCGTTTCTACCCTCGCATGTGCAGGGCGATGATGTGGCAGTACAGCCACCACCAGGTACACAAGCATCGGCTAAAATACTTGATATTTGAAAACACTGTGCTTTTAACAAGTTAGTGCTAAAGGCAATACAAATAATTAAGGTCAATAATTTTTTCATTTTTAATATGGTTTAATTAATTAATATTTTTTGTGGAGGCATACTACTATTGTTGCAGCCTATAACGTACAAGCCTTTTGGTAAAGTATATTTTGGTATTATAAAATAGTTTAACTCATCGTTAGTGTTTTTATAATTACATATTAATTTTCCATTCATATCTATTAAATAAAATTGTTTGTTTTTAAAAGCTGGTGTAAACGAAATTACAACATCGGTTTCGGTTTGGTTAATCCATACATCACTGCTGTGGTGTTGGTTAAAATTAAGCATAATAATTTTGTATGTTTGGCTTTGCCCATCATTATCTATATTTGTAAGGCGGTAGTAATTTATACCATATTGTGGGTTATAATCGGTAGTTGTATACTCTAAATTATAGTTTTGGCTTATTGTAGCTATTGATTTTAGAGTATTAATTGGGCTATAACTTAAGCCATCAGTACTACGTTCTATTAAATAATAATTAACATTTTCTTCCCTTTCTACTTGCCAATATAGTTGTACAGCACTTTCGTTTGGTTTAGCATAAAAGTTAGTAAGGGTAATGGGTAGCACAGCAAATCCTGTACAGCCAGGGTTACTAACATAAGTTGCGGTTCCTGCGGCATCAAAGGTAACAATGTCTCCATCGTTACCAGAACTTAAACTTGGCATAAAGGCTCGTTCTACTGAACATCCCGAAGCTCTATTACGTATAGTTGTGTATCTTAAACTTGCAGCACTGTTTGAATATCTTCCAACACAATTTGTAGTATTACTTACAAAAACGCAATAGTAATTGCCACCACTGCCACAAAGTGTTCCAAAATTTATAGTTGTAGATGGTGGATTCCCCATAAAAACAATTACTCGGGCATTTGCTGGAATAATACCACCTGGTGGTGTTAAAAAAAATCCAGCACAACCAGCAACACCATTTAAAGCTGTTACATAACCTGCATTAGTTGTAAAAAACTCGTCACATGGATTTAAAACATCCCCACAAAAAGTAGTACCTTCTGGCCCTGAACCAACACTAGGAACTGTAATTTCTAAGTCAGAAAGATTAAAGGCACTATTGCCATTTTTAAAGGTTAAAAATTCATCAGTTCCTTCACAACTATTGGCATTACAACTATTAAAAGTAATATTTGTAAAGTATAAAAAATTAGCTGCTGTGCATGATGACGTATTATTTAAAACGGTAAAATCATCTATAGCAACGTTTACAGTAGATTTGATATAAGTAATTCTAACTCGTGTTGCGGTGTTGGGAAACGTAGCCTCAAACATTCGAGCGGTAGTATTAAAGTTAAATGTTGCAGGAGTGCATGTTAGCCAAGCGCCATTAAAATATTCTACAGTAATAATATCGCCAGCAGTGGGCGTTGCCCCAGTAGATTGTGCCCAAAAAGAAACTGTATTGGCGGTACCCGCAATAAAGGTGGTGCTTGTAATTTGGTCGTTAGTGGCATCCATTACTACACTTGGAGCTGTTTTGCCATAATTAGAGTTTGAATTTAGAGTTGCTCCAATCGAATTAAAAATCCAACCACCTGGTGCGGTAGTCCCCCCATTAAATTCTTCTTCTATAAGTATTTGAGAAAAAGATTTAAATAAAATAAATAAAAACAAAAAAACTATGCTTACCCTTTTCATTTTAAATTAAAATAAAAACTAAAAGCGGTTTGGGATATTATAAACTTAATTAAAAGCTTATAAAAAATTCCTGTAGGGTGTTCACTTTAAATTTATTGTTGTACAAATGTATTTTATATGTGTGCTAAATTTACTATAATATAGTTAAAAAAATGTTAAGTTTTTTCTTTTTTAATTAACATTTAGTTGATTTTTAGCCCATTTAAATAAAGTATTAACCCTTTTTAATAAAAAATTGACCAGTTAGTTAGTATTAGCAATTTTTATTTAAAAGTTTACACCCTTTATTTAACACTAACAACTGTTTATTTAACGAGATTGGGTTTTTAATTAAACAGATGAACTCTTTATTTTAAGATTTAGACTCTTTATTTAACACTAACAATTTTTTATTTAACGAGATTGGATTTTAAATTAAGCAGATTTGCTCTTTATTTAACACTAACAATTTTTTATTTAACGAGATTGGGTTTAAAATTAAGCAGATTTGCCCTTTATTTTAAGATTTAGACTCTTTATTTAACACTAACAATTTTTTATTTAACGAGATTGGATTTTAAATTAAGCAGTTTGACTCTTTATTTAACACTAACAACTGTTTATTTAACGAGGTTAGGTTTTAATTTTAAGGTTTAAAATTTTAAAAATGGTAATACACATTTAAAAATGTAAATATTACTTTTAAAATAGCTAATACTCCTTTTGAAATACTGGCTATTTGGAGTAAATAATACTAAAAAAAGTGATAATGTTA
>JANYEQ010000121.1 GCA_025363015.1 Bacteroidota bacterium | reverse complement strand
ATATAAACGCCACTTGGAATGTGCGGAATATTAAAAGTGTATGTGCTTTGATAAAATTCGGTAGTATAAACTGTTTGGCCTAAAGTGTTTGTTATTATTAGTTTTTTTAATTCACTTGTACTTGCGCTTATTGTTAGTTGGTTGGTAAATGGGTTGGGGAATAGGTTAATTAAACTTATAATATTATTTGTACTTATACCTGAGCAAGTATTAACTATTATTGTTCTACTACTTATCGCAGTACAAGTTTTAGAATATACGGAAGTATATAGGGCATTAATGGAATAGGTTGTTGTAATTGTTGGCGAAACGAATGTTGAATAGCCTGTCGCACCATTGCTCCAATTATAATTACTAAGTGTGTAGGTTGGGGCATCTGGTGCATAGATTAAAATACTACTACCATTACAAATAGTATCATTACCAATGCCTGTAACAATACCATTAACGCCTAAATTAATTTGTGTACTTAAAATTACGGTATGGGTTACGTTACCTAATATTGTGTTTGTTGCATCTTTAAGGCTAAATGTATAAACGCCTGCGCAGGGCAATGTAAATGTAGGATTAGAATTGCTACTACTTGTGGTATAATTACTTGTACAAGTTGGTGTTTGAATTGTAAAACTATATGGAGCAGTACCCGAACTAATTGTAAAATTTACAGAACTAAAATTTTGATTACAGGCTATGGTCGAAGAAGGTGTAACACTAACTTGCGAATATAGTTTACAGGAGATAAACAGTATTATTAAAGCGAACCTCATTTTATATTATTGTTTTATTAGTTTGGCTCTATAATTAAATTGGTTATTTAAGTAAAGTGTGGCGATGTAAGCCCCACTTTGGAGTTGTGGTAAATCTAATGTAATATTGTTTTGATTAAATGTGGTTTGGTAAACTTGCTGCCCTAAAGGATTTGTTATTATTAGTTTTTTTAATTCGTTTGAAGTTGTGTTTATTGTGAGTTGGTTTGAGAATGGGTTGGGATAAACCTTTACGGTTGCTGAGCCTGTCGAAGCAAATTCGTTTAAACCAACAGTTGTATAATTACAAGCTACACCGCTTGGATTATATAAAGCAAAGTTATTATCGCTATAACAAACAAAACCACCATAACTCGGCCCATCAATTATGCAATGATAGTAGGGGAATAAAAAACCTGTTATTGTTCCAATTTTTTCAACAAGGCTAATAGTATATGTTTGTGAATAGAGTTGACTTGTTAATTCTATTGTTTTTAAAGTTTGAGCATTAATTACTACTGTGCCTGTATTTATAACTGTACATTTTGGCCTAGAAAAATTACAAGAACTAGTATTTAACGATGCAGGATAGTTTGTTAATAACCAGGTATTGCCAATTGTTGCATTGTAATCAACAATGGTATCAAACACCAAAGTTTCGGTATTGTACAAATAAACAACGTTGTTGTTTTTATAGGTTTGTAAATTTATATAGCCATTTACAGTTGTAGAAGGAGCCCCAGAGAATATAAAAACGCCGTACCTATTACCAACTAAATTATCGCACACTTTACCACCTACTGTTACCGTGCCAGTGTTATTTAGTTGTATATAACCGTCTGCATATGGATAACTCGAGTTGTAAACTCTATAATGCCACTGTGCGCCTTGAGCGCACCAAGTTTGTGCCATTATTGTAATTGTAAAATTTAAAATAAAAATAAGTATTATTAATTTTCTCATTCTTTTATAATTTTAGTTATGCCTATTAATTTATCTTTATCAAAAACTTGTAAAAAGTAAATTCCATTTTTAAGGCTGGTAATATAAACATACTGATTTGTGTATTTTAATTCCTCTTCTTTTACTATTTCACCTAACACATTTATAACTTTTATTCGTGTACCATACTCTATGTCTAAACTTAAAATACCATTTGTTGGATTTGGATAAACCCTTACGGTTGCTGAGCCTGTCGAAGCAAATTCGTTTAAACCAACTGTGCTACAATAAGCTAATGTGCTATCGCAACCAGTACTGTCTATTTTTGTAATACTATATGGGCGGGGGTTGGTAGCCAAATACAACTCGTTGGCTATTAAAAAACCACCATCTTGTGTTAGGTTTAAACTGCGTGCTTTTTTACTGTTGGCTGTGGTACTATCTTTACTATATAATTTTTTCCACTTTACATTTCCATCTTTATCTAATTTAATTAAGCGCAACATTCCTTTTTCTCTTACTTTATAATTACTTAACGTATCTAACATACCGCCCAATATTAAATCACCATTTTTTAATTCGTTAACAGTTGCAATTTCGTTGTAGATTGATAACGTATCAAACTCCTTTTGCCAAATAATACTATTAATATTATTTAAATTAAATTTTACAGCAAAGCCCTTGGTGCGAGGAAATCCACCCGGGCTATCGTTCCATTGGTTTTTCACTCCGACAGCCACAATATTTTTATCTTTAGTTTGTATTACATCTTTAAAAGTACCTCCCCAATTTGAAACTCTTTGCAAAACATTACCTAAACTGTCTGTAACAATAATATTGGCATAATTTGTATAGGCACTCACCGTACCATTGTACTGGTCTCCAACAATTACTATTTTTTTAGTAGCACTGTCTTGTATTAAATTATGTCCACTTTGTCCATTTGGCAAAGATTTTGATATTTTTTTTCGCCACAACTCATTACCCATGCTATCTGTTTTAATAAGCATTGTTTGAGTTACAGGGTTTGTTGGATGTGAAAATTCTCCTGTCATTAAAAAACCATTATCTACGCTTTTTATTACGCTCTGGATGTAAACATAATCAATTGAGTCGTAATACTTTTTTTGCCATAAGGTATCGCCAGTAAAGTTAAATTTAACTAACACAGATAACCATTTATTATTGCTGTCCCTGGCTATTGAATATAAATAAAAACAATTATTAGCGTTAATAATAGATCGGCTATAAATTCCATAATACTCATAATACTCAAATTTTATATTACCCAAGTTTTTATTCCACAATTTATTTCCTTGGGCATTAGTACATAATATACTTAATTGGTTTGCCCCTGTTACGTTGTCTACAGTATATCCTACCGTTACAATGTTTCCGTTTGGTGTTTCAAATAAATCAGAACATACCGCTGAGTATACGCCTGAAATTAAATAATTTTTATTAAAGCCACCTTGCGCCTTTACTATATTAAAGTAAAGTAACAAAACAGGTAATATGATAATTAATTTTTTCAAAGTATAGTAAATGTACAAAAAATATTTAAAAAAAAGCTACTGTTTAAAAGTAGCTTTTTTACGTTGTAGTACTAATTTAATTTAACAACTTTGCTTTGATATATGCTTTGTTTACCATCGTTAATAAAAAGCAGGTAAACCCCAGCACTTAAATTATTTAATGGTAATTGTAGTTGTTGTTTATTTTCTAGTGTAGTTTTATATACCTGTTTGCCCGTAATATCGCTTACTACTACTTCGTATTTTTTATTTGTAGTTTCGGCAACTGTATTAATAAATAGGTTTAATATGCCTGTTGTAGGGTTGGGGTATAGCTTTACATTAAATGTTTCTAAATCGCTTAGCTGGTTAGTTACAGTATTATCATCTGGCGTTGTTAAGCGCGCATTGTTACCTTGCTGTGGTTTTAAATAGGGTATGTAATAATCAATTCCCATTACAAATTGTAAAAGGGATTGCGCACCGTAAAAACCAGGGTTACTTTCTTTGCTGGCATAGTTTGTAAAAAAAGCTACATCGGCAGGGTTGTTTTTTAAACTAAAGGCTTTATTGGGCGACGTTTGTATATCAATTAGTTTGTTTAAATATTCGGCAAATTTAGTTTGTGTGGTTTGTATGTCTGCCACTTGCTTTCTTGCCCCATCAATATCGCCTTTGTTTAAGTAGGCATATACCAACAGGGTTTTAGTATCTTGTAATTGCCCTATATTTTTATTTAATTGTAGTATTACACTATCTTTACTTGCAGGTAGGCTATCGGTTAAAAAGTAATTTAACTTTTGGCTTGCCACATCTTGCACATTAAAATTAGCAAGGTTTACCTGTGCCTCTAAGGTAGTGCGGGCACTAATGTTAGTAGCATTTTGTGCGGTATTAATTTGGTTTTGTATGCCGTTTGGTAAGTTTAAATTGGTAATTACCTGCCATACAGGGGCGCTTACAGGCGCATTGGCGCCGTGTATATCTTTTATATGCCCGTTAGGCGTGCTTGTTTTGCTAAAATAAGTTTTTAAAACGGTATCGCTAAGGTAAGGGCTATTGCTTTGTAACAAATTTTTAAGGTTACCATTGCTCATATTACCATTAATGGCGTTTAGCAGGTTTTGGGTGCTACCACCATCAATACTGTTAGTGTAAGTTGTTGTAACGCTATTTTTTTGTTGAATAACCGAATTAAGTGCAGAGTTAATTTCGGCCAAACGGCAACAGCCAGCACATGGGCAGCTGGGGTTTGGTTGAATATTACTTGAGGGACAATGACTCGGATTGAAAGGAGGACCAGAAGTAACATTGACTGCAATGTCACTTTTTAAAGGTTGTGGGGTTGGCCTTGTATTAGCATCGCTGTTTGCTGCATGGTTAACAATTTTAGCACTTGTACCTTGTATGTACCATTGCACTTCGCAGCCACTGCAAGAATTTGGAGCAGCATATCTG
>JANYEQ010000094.1 GCA_025363015.1 Bacteroidota bacterium | reverse complement strand
AGATTATAGTATAAATTAATACAAGTATTTTAAGGTGATTGTTTTGATATTTTTGTTGTTGATTGTTTTACTACAAGAAAATGTAGTTAAAAGATAACATTACAATATTAGGGAATTTTATTTTAATAAAAAAATTATTTTATTTTAATTAAATGGAATAGTGTATGTTAATGTATCTCTTCTGTTAAGATATAAAGATGTTGTAGAGGCAGTTCCAATTGGTAAGTTATTGTTATATACTTGCCAACTTATAGTATTTGTAGTATTGCCCACTACAGTAAAAAAATCATAGGTTCGGAGTGACAGAACAAAAAGAAAAGGGTCAAAAATATTTTGTGTGTTAGTAGTCAAAGTATCATAAGAAAAGTTAGTTTTTGGCGAATTAGTGCAAACCGAATTAACTTTAAAAACTATATAGTTTGTTGAATTTGAGGTTTTTTTTGCCCTAACCTTGATAAAAGCTGGAGGAAGCAAAGAGAAATCTGAAACAGTTTTTTTATTAATTATGTATTCCTCGTTATGGTCAACCTCATTATTAACTTTTAGATGGTAACTATAGCCACGTCCGAAAGTTTTACGATAATCTATTTTGTAATGGCCACTACCATCAGTTTTGGTAATATCAACTCTCTCTGGATCACTGCCATGCCAACTTCTATTAAGAATAATTATTGCTCCTTCAATTGGGATATTTGTTCCTGTTTCATAAATGTTTCCTTGAACGTAACCGTTACCTGATTTTTTACAGCAAACAAAAAAAATTATCATAGGTAATATTAAAAAAAACTTTTCATTTGTATTAGGTTAATTACTTGATATTATTTTTATAATATTTGTTGTTGATAACTACTGTATGTTACTGAAGAAAAAACATATAATCAATCGCAAAAAATAAAATATATTAGGTATAAATTAACACACGTATAAATCAATAAAAAATTAAACCACGTTTAATTAAAAATTAATTTGTAAGTGTTGCTATAATTGTTTTCTGTACTTGCTTTTAAAAAATACATGCCAGCAGATAAGTTATTTTTATAAAAGGTATAGCTAGCAAGTTGTGTTTGTGTTTTAAATATTAGTTTCCCACTTACATCCATTATTTCTAAAGTATGCATTTTATTTGGGTAGTTAAATTTTATTGTAAGTTCATTATTTGTAGGGTTAGGGTAAACAGATTCAATTAATTCATTTTTTGTAAAGGATGTATTGCCTAAGGCCGTACAACTAGGTCCGGTATTTGAATTACATGCCTGGTAAGGGTATAAAGTGGCAGTGCCAAAAGGTGTATTTGGATTTAATAATGGCGGGTTGGTACAAGCAATGCGGGTTAACAAATAATCGCGAATAAAATTAATGGTACTATCCATATATAGCGCATTTGTGCCATAAGGCACATGCCCTGCACCATACCAAGTATAAAACGGATTAGAAATACCCAATGCTAATGATTGTTGGTAAAGCATGCGGCTGCCGTCTAAGTACAATAAAGGAACATTGCTGGGTGCGGCTTTACCCTGGCTGTATTTAACAGTAGCATCGTTTGTGCCATGAAGCGATACAAATGGTAAATCGCCAGCTTCTAACCAACCGTATTTACCTAAGGCGCCACAAATATTAATAACGCCATTTATTTTAGAAGAGTAGCATTGATTGCCACTAAAACCTTCTATACCACCCAAGGCATTATAAGAACTTGTACCAATGTATGGAATAATTTCGCACGATTTATTTAAATAAGCCACGTGAAGCGCTGTAATTGCACCTGCAGAACTACCACCCACAAATATATTATTAGTATCTACCTTGTAAGTATTGCTTGTTAATTTATCTTTATAAAAAAAACGTATGGCCGCTTTCATGTCCTGAACTGACCTTAATACCGCTCTTACTGCGTTTACTGAATCAAAGGGATAAAACCCTAAGCGGTAATTAATAGATGCGCATACATATCCTTTTTTACTAAAGGCTTGTGATAAAGCTACCATATCCGCATCTGTTTTGCTTCCACCAACATAACTTCCACCATGGGCTAATATAATTAGAGGACGGTTTTGCGAAACATCACCCATAGGCTCATAAAAATCTAAGGTTAAGGTTTGGGTACTATTACCAACAGTAGTATTTGCACCAAAAGCAATATCGCTAGTTGAGGTTACGTTAGAAAAAACATCGCTGGCATAACGGCCCGAAGCGCATGGAGATTGTGCTTTTATGCCAAAGGCTAAAGCAAAAAACGAAATAGAGAGTAAGGTTAATTTCATATTTTAACGGTTTTATTTTATATAAATTTAATAATTAATTCAAATCCATTTAGCATTATGTTTGTTTTAAGGAAAAATAATTCCCGAATATGAGGTGGCTACCAATTGTGGAATATTGGATTGGTAGTTAGAATTAATGGCGTTAATAAACTCATTTGCCAAAAGAGCATTGCCTCGCGGTGTTAAATTTAAGCCATCTAACGAATAAAATCCACCTGAAACAAAACTAGCATTAACGCTAACGCCATTATAAACAAAGCCCGCCTTAACTTTTGTAAAAAATTCATTTACATCAACAAACGCCAATTTTTTGCTGTTCGCTAAATTTTTTAAAATAGTATTATAACTTGTAATGGCATTTTCAATGGTAGCTATTTCGCTTAAGGTAAGCACATATTTATCGGGTATAGGTATTAACGAACCCATTTTATTACATTTAATAGAATCTAAGGGTACGTTTAATAAAATTAATTCGCCATTTACCGCCTGTCTGTAGCCCAATGGCTGATTTACATCTTCAATAACAAAACCATTATTACCTTCATTAAATTGAATTGTAGGGCTTAATACCGCATAAAAATTAGTAAGTGATGTAGCAGTAGCATTATCTAATTTTAAAGAATTATAATAAATGGTATTAAAATAAGCCATTGTTTTTATGCTTGGAATATTTGCAATAATACCCTTAGCGCCATTGGCAGTTAGTTTATTTAATACATTGGTTATGCTTGCATCAAAACCAACACCAATAGAACCTGCCACTGGCGTTACAAAATCTGCAGTGCCGCCTTTTAATGCGAAATTTAGTACATCGCTTAACCCCAACATCAGTGAAAAAAATGTTGGCTTTTTTAAAATGGCATCAGATAAAATAGAAGATGAGTTGCTTGATGCCATGCGTACATAAAATGGATTGTTATATCCGTTTATATCCGCATCAATTACTTTCAAATCAGGTACCGATAAATTATTAAATGGACCTTGACTTGCAAATATATTTGTACTAAAAATAGAAACATCACCTTGCGCAGCTATTTTTACCGGACCAATAGATACAACGCCTTGGCAATCGGTTCTGTTACTTAAAATAGAAGGGGCATTATTTACATTGCCAATTCCTATTGATGATTCGGCCACATAAGGTTGTTTAAAATCAGCGCTACCAATTAATTGTAGTTGTGTAGCCAATAAGTTGGATAATGAATTTTTTTGCGCTTGGTAATACACCCCCCCATTACTATAACCTGCAGCTATTGATCCTCCTAGCGATACAAAGGTGGTGGCATCAATTTCTCCGCTGGTTAAATTAGGCTTTGTAAACTTAGGTTTGCAGCCTAATACAATTACTAATAGGGTATAAATACTTATTTTATATACATTCATATTACTATTTTTTAAAAGATATAACCTATTGAAAAACCTGGCGCAATTACATTGGTTTTAAATGTGCCGCTAAGGTTAGTTTCTAAATTGGTATCGCTTCGTTTAAGATGCGTAAATAAAAACGATGCGTCTAATTTAAATTTATTTGATATTTGGTAGCCTATACCAGCCGTGTAGTTTATGCGATTAGCATCTGGTGTTTCGGGTGTTACATATCCGTTTTGTACGGGAGTTATACCGTAAGCTAAACCCAAACGTGCCATTAATTTAGTTGAAATAGCGTATTGTGCACCACTTCTAAAGGCAATCGTATTTTTATAACTTCTTGCAGATTTTGTGTCTAGTAAAGAAGTTGTGTTTACTTCGTAATCAAAAGCAAGGGTATCATATGCTTTCCAGCCCACATAATTTATATCTAATGCCAAATTTAATTTACTATTTACTTCGTATTTAAAACCTATGGTAGTAACACTTGGTAATGGTAATTTACTGGTAAACTTTCCATTAGGAAAATTAGCAGCAACTGAGGCAGGGACTTTAAATGTGGCTGTGCCATTATTTACGGCCATTTTAATTCCTGAGCGATAGGTTAAACCTACAGCAAATTTTTTTGTAGGTGTAAAATAAATACCAGTATTAAAACCATACCCTTCGGCTTTACCATTTAATTCTGCCGAAGCGTAATTACCATCTGCATCAATAATTGGAATATCTTTTTGCAGGTTTACTTTTCCGCTGGCATAAATAAAACCAGCACCAACGCCAATTTTATTTGTTATTTTATAACTAATAGTAGGTTGAAAAAAGATGGCTCGTAATTGCAAACGAGTAAGGGCAAAGCGACCTGTCCAGCCATTTTCCCATTGCACGGTGCTGCCAAAAGGTGTGTAAATGCCAAAACCAAATTTTAGTTGCGAACTATCTTTTAAGCCAACAACGCCATACGCGGCAAATGGATAGCTAACAGGAGAGTTAGTGCGCGATATCTCATTAGTATTTGCATTTTGAAACGCTCCTTTTGCAATTGTAGGTGTAGCACCTAAAATAACTGAATTAGCAACAAAGCTCATGCCACCCGGATTAAAAAATACAGTAGCGGCATCTTGAATGAATGCTGTACCAGCACCCCCCATACCTTGTTGTTTTTGACCTTGAAGGTTTACTTGAAACCCTTGTGAGAAATAGTATGCAGGAAACGAAAGTATTAAAAGGAAAAAATATTTTATCATTAATTAAAGTTTTTGTAAAGACAATATTAAAGTGCATAAACATTTAAAATGGAGGCTTTAACTACTCCACCCAACTTTTATAATATTTTCCGTCATCAATAGCCATTGCTTCTTCGGTAACCATAAGGGGTTTAAAGGTATCAATCATCACTGCTAATTCTTGTGTTACGGTTTGCCCAATGCTACGCTCCATAGCTCCTGGTGCTGGGCCATGCGGAATACCTTTTGGATGCAAGGTAATATGCCCTTGCTCAATATTATTGCGGCTCATAAAATCACCATCAACGTAATATAATACTTCATCGCTATCAATATTACTGTGGTTGTAGGGTGCAGGAATAGATAAGGGATGATAATCATATAAGCGTGGGCAAAAACTACACACTACAAAATTAGCGGTCTCAAAGGTTTGGTGCACTGGTGGTGGCTGATGCACACGTCCTGTAATGGGTTCAAAATTATGGATAGAAAATCCCCAAGGAAAATTATAACCATCCCAACCCACTACATCAAAGGGATGCGAGGCATATACCAATTCGTGAATCATTCCTTCTTTTTTTATTTTTACAATAAAATCGCCTTTTTGGTCGTAGGTTTCTAATTCTGTAGGTAATTTATAATCGCGTTCGCAAAAAGGTGAATGTTCTAATAATTGCCCTTGGCTATTTTTGTAGCGTTTTGGCGTATAGTAGGGCGAATAACTTTCGCAAAATAATAAACGGTTATCGGTAGTTTCAAAATGTAATTGATAAATCATTCCGCGTGGAATTATCAAATAATCACCATACTCAAAATTAATATTACCCATAAAGGTTTTTAAAACACCTTTTCCTTTATGCACAAAAATTAGTTCGTCGGCATCGGCATTTTTATAAAAGTAGTCTGTTTGGCTTTTTGTTGGCGCTGCCAAGCTAATAATACAATCGCTATTTAATAATAACGGTTTGCGGCTTTGTAATACATCTTCATCAGGTTTAATATTAAAACCCTTTAATAGCAAGGCTTTTATATTTTTGCCAATGGCAATTTTAGGTTCAACGCTATAACTTTTTAAAATTTCTTTTACTTGTGTGGGGCGGTGTGTATGGTAAAGTAACGATGCCATGCCATGAAAGCCTTCGGTGCCAAATAATTGTTCGTAATAAAAATTACCAGCATCTGATTTAAAAATAGTGTGGCGTTTTTGTGGAATTTTTCCTAAGTGATGATAGATGGGCATTGTGGGTTATTTTAAATTATTTAAAAATATTTCTTAATCGTGCTTTAACATGTAAAACCTCATCGGTGGTAATAGTTAAATCGTAGTAAATAGTTTTGTCTGTTACTGTTTTTACTCTTAAAATAAACGAATCATCTTGTAAAAAGTTTTTAAGATTTGTAGGACACACATCTAAATCTAATTCCTTTAATCCATTTTCAGGAATATTATTTTTAGATGCTAAAAGAGTTTCTTGTGTATTTGCACTTGATATATAAATTTCAATAGAATTTAAAAAATCAAAATTTTCAGATTGTGGCGATTTTATTTTTAGCGTTAATTTGCTTAAGGTAACAGACTCTACAAGTTTAGAGGATGTGCCTTGGTTTTTATATTCTGCTTTTGAATTAGTGATTGTTTCGGGCGACCTAATATCAAATGGTAAACTTAGTAGCGTGCTATTTGATGGGATTGTAATATCTTCTGTATAATTTAAATCAAACTCTTTTCGTTTACCAAGTTTTTTACATGAAACAAAAAAAAGTACTACTAATATTACACCACAGAGTATGAAGGGCTTTTTCATTACTTTTTTATTTTATCATTTAAAGTTACATTATTTTTTAATATTTCAGCAAGATTTGGGCGTAATCTACTTTTATAAACAGCTAAACATTCGGGTCCGTTTTTTACTCTTCCTTTTCGTAAGGCGCGTTGCTCTTCTATGGGGAGTTCTATAATGCTTACACATGTAGGTGTGCAGCAACCTTTCATTTTTTCAGCACATTCGCTACATTGTATAAATAATAAATGACAATCATCATTTTTACAATTAACGTGCGTGTCGCAAGGCTTACCGCATTGATGACAATTACTCAAAATATCGTTAGTTATTCGTTCGCCAATGCGTTCGTCAAACACAAAGTTTATACCTTTAAATTTACTTTCTAAATTATGTTCTTTAATTTCTTTAGCATATTGAATAATGCCGCCATGTAAATGATTTACATCTTTAAACCCATGATGTTTAAAATATGCACTGGCTTTTTCGCAACGAATACCACCTGTGCAATACATTACAATTTTTTTATCTTCCTGCCCTTTTAAATGGTCAATTACTAATGGTAACTCTTCTCTAAACGTATCTGCATCGGGGCAAAAAGCACGAGCAAATTTCCCAACTTCGCTTTCGTAATGGTTGCGCATATCTACCACAATGGTATTTTCATCTTCAATGGCTTTATTAAATTCGGTGGCATTTAAATACTTTCCAGTATTACTTGGGTCAAAAGTTTGGTCGGTAATCCCATCAGACACAATTTTATCGCGCACCTTCACAATTAGTTTGTAAAAACTTTTCCCATTGCCATCTACGGCATGTTTAAAGGCTACATTTTTAAAATAGGCTAATGAATTTACAAACTCTACAAAATTAGTCCACTCATTTTCAGGCACACTCATTTGAGCGTTAATGCCTTCGTGGGCTAAGTAAATTCGTCCGAAACAATTTAACTCTGTCCATTTTTTGAATAACTCATCGCGTAATTGCTGCGGGTTTTGAATAGAAACATATTTGTAAAACGAAATAGTTTTACGCGCAATGGTTTCTTCTTTTAAGCGTTGCTTAAGAATATTTTTATCAATTCTATTTCGTAGTTCAGCCATAATAATAGATATAATTGCAGGTTATACTATTTGTTAAAATTGCCTATTGACTAATTGCCAAATTAACTAATTTTAGTTACGTTTGTAAAGATACTAAATTGTTATAAATATAGCTATGGCAAACACTACTGAAAAAGTTTTAATAATTGGCGCAGGCGGACAAATAGGCATTGAATTAACCGAAAATTTAAGTAAAATTTATGGCCATGATAATGTTATCCCTTCTGATTTAAAGGATAATACAGTTTATAAAACTAATCCTTACGAAAAATTAGATGCCTTAGATAAAACTGCGCTTTTTGACATTGTAAAAAAACATAATATTACGCAAGTGTACCATTTAGCGGCTATGCTTTCGGCTACTGGTGAGCAAAACCCCATGTTTGCTTGGAAATTAAATATGGAAAGTTTGTTTCATGTTTTAGATTTGGCAAAAGAAAAACACATTAAACAAATATATTGGCCAAGTAGTATTGCCGTGTTTGGCCCCACTACACCACAACAAAACACCCCACAATACACAGTAATGGAGCCAAGTACCATTTACGGAATTAGCAAACAAGCAGGCGAGCGTTGGTGCGAATGGTATTTTAAAAAATTTAATGTTGATGTACGTAGCTTGCGTTATCCGGGTTTAATTGGTTGGAAAAGTGCCCCAGGTGGCGGAACAACAGATTATGCTGTGCATATTTTTCATGAGGCATTAAAAAAACAAACTTACGAATGCTTTTTAAGCGAAGAAACTGCCTTGCCTATGATGCACATGGAAGATGCCATCCGTGCAACAATAGAGCTAATGCATTCTCCGGCTGAAAAAATAAAAATTCGTGGAAGTTATAATTTAGCAGGCATTAGTTTTACGCCAAAACAAATTGCTGATGAAATAAAAAAACATATTCCTAATTTTACCATAACATATAAATCTGATTTTAGACAAGCCATTGCAGACAGCTGGCCAAAAAGCATTAACGATGAAAATGCAAAAGCCGATTGGGCGTGGAAAGAAAAATACGATTTACCAAAACTGGTTACAAATATGTTAGAGAATTTGGTTAATTATAAATTTTAATTACACTTTTTTTCTAATACTTATAACAATAGGCACACCACAAAAATCGTACTCAGCACGTATTTTATTTTCTAAAAAACGTTTATAATTTTCTTGAACGTATTGTGGTAGGTTGCAATAAAAAATAAATAAAGCTTCGCCTTTTAATTGCGTTACATATTTTATTTTTACTTCTTTACCTTTATTGGCTGGAGGTGGGTGACTTTCAATTAATGGCAGTAAAAAATCGTTTAGTTTGCGGGTTGGCACATGTTTTGTTTTGTTTTCGTAAACATACATGGCTATTTCAACGGCTTTCATTATACGTTGTTTTTCAGTTACAGATGTAAAAATAATAGGTATATCTTTAAATGGAGCGATACGTTCTCTGATTTTTTCTTCGTAGGCTTTTGCGGTTTTGGTATCTTTTTCAATTAAATCCCATTTATTTACTATAATAGCAAGGCCTTTTCGGTTTTTTTCTACCAAACTTAAAATGCTTAAATCTTGTGCTTCAATACCGTTTTCGGCATCAATCATTAATAAACACACATCGCAACTTTCTATGGCTCTTATGGTGCGCATTACGCTGTAAAATTCTAAATCTTCGTGAACCCTTGCCTTGCGGCGCATTCCAGCAGTATCAATTAACCAAAAATCGTGCCCAAATTTAGTATAACGGCTGTTAATAGTATCTCTGGTGGTACCTGCTACATCTGTTACAATGTTGCGTTCTTCGCCCAATAAAGCATTTGTTAAGGATGATTTACCAACATTGGGTCTGCCCACAATGGCTATTTTTGGAATATCGGCTTGCTCAATGGCACCTTCATCTTTTGGTAAAATGGCAGCTAAGGCATCTAACATTTCGCCAGTACCACTGCCTGTTGCAGCGCTAATAGCATAAATATCGCCTAAACCAAATTTGTAAAATTCGGCAGCGTAGGCATTACGTTCGTGGTTATCAACTTTATTAGCAACAACTATTACTTTTTTTTTGCTTTTGCGAATAATATTGGCAACTTCTTTATCGTATTCAGTAATACCATCATTAACATCCACTATAAATAAAATGGCAGAACTCTCTTCAATGGCAATTTTTACTTGCTTACGAATTTCGCCTTCAAAAATATCGTCGCTACCATTAATATAACCGCCTGTATCAATTAGGCTAAATTCTAAACCTTGCCACTCGGCTTTGCCATAGTGTCTATCGCGGGTAACACCAGCAACCTCATCGGTTATGGCTTGGCGGGTTTCGGTAATACGGTTAAAAAGGGTTGATTTTCCAACGTTTGGTTTTCCTATAATTGCAACAATATTTGGCATAAGGCGGTAAAGATAGTAAAAAAGGGGGAATTTTTTTTGGATTTAAGGCGCTAATCTATAAATATCCCACTGTTCATTTTTTAATTCGTAACAAATACGATCGTGAAGCCTACTTTTTCTACCCTGCCAAAATTCGTAATACGTGGCGTTTATGGTATAGCCACCCCAAAATGGGGGGCGATTAATGGTTTTATTTTCAAACTGTTTTTCCGTTTTTGTAATTAAATGATCTAATTCTACCCTATTGGCAATTTTTTTGCTTTGAGGCGAACTCCATGCTCCTATTTGGCTTTGGCGAGGGCGGTTATTAAAATAGGTATCGCTTAATTCATCATTGGCTTTTTGCACGGTGCCTTCAATACGTATTTGTCGTTCCAACTCAGGATAAAAAAAACAAGCACTTACTTGACTATTTTGTTCAATATCCATGCTTTTGTGCGAATTAAAATTGGTATAAAAATAAAATTTATTTTCAGTAAAGCCTCTCAAATAAACGATTCTGTTGCTTGGTTTATTATTTAAGCCAACCGTCGCTATGTTAAAGGCTTGAGGTTCTATTACTTTTGCATCAATTGCTTGTTGTATCCATAACTCAAACTGTAAATGTGGTAATTTATTTACATCGTCTTTGCTTAGTGTACCTTTTGTAAAATCTTCGCGTAAGCTGCTAATATGGTTATTTAAATTGTGCATACTGTAAAATTAAAATAAAAATTTGTTTTGTAACCTTTTTAAGATGTGTAGTTATATAAACAACCAACTGTTTAAAAGCATTTTATGTAATACAAATTACTTACAATTTTTAAAATAATTTCGTAAAACAATACATGTATATGCTAAATTTTATTTTACAAACAGGTAGCGCAGTAATAAATACTGTTGCTGATTCGTTAAAGCCAGCGGTTACAGGCATTCAATCGGCAGTAACAACGCCCGAAGTAACGGAAACAAAAATTTCGTTATTTGAGATGATTGCTAAAGGTGGGCCAATTATGATACCCTTGGCTTTATTATTTATAGTAAGTATTTATGTTTTAATAACGCGCTTATTAGTTATTAGCAAAGCTTCTAAAAAAAGTAATAATTTGGCGTTAAGTTTAAAAGAAATGATACTCAGCGGTAATATTGCGAATGCAAAACTAATGTGTAAAAATAACAATACACCCGAAAGTACTATGATTGAGCAAGGTGTAAGCCGTATAGGGCAACCGGTGCAAGAAATTAGAGAAGCGATGAATAAAAGCGGCGCTAATGAAATTGCTAAGCTCGAAAAAAACTTAAACATATTAAACATTATTGGACGTATAGCCCCTATGTTTGGTTTTATTGGGACAATTATTGGCGTTATTAAAATATTTTATTCTATTTCATTAGCTAAAACAGTTGAAATTGAAGTAATATCAGGCGGTTTGTATCAAAAAATGATCACTAGTGCTGGTGGTTTAGTAGTAGGTGTGTTTGCTTTTGTGGCCTACCACTGGCTAAATACACGTATTGATAAATTAGCGCATCGTATGGAAGATACTCAAATTGAGTTTTTAGATATGTTGAATGAACCGACCAAATAATTAAAGATTAAAATTGGAGAGTTAAAAATTCATTCTCCAATTTTTAATTTATAATCTATAATTTTTAATTTAATATAATGGGATTACGCAAAAAACATAGAGATGCAGAGGTAAGTACAGATTCGTTAAGCGATATCATGTTTTTTTTAATGCTGTTTTTTTTAATTATATCTACTATGGTTAGCCCTAATAGTATAAAAATTAATTTATCAAAATCAACCACCAACCAAACTTTAGATACGGAAAAAAAACCAATTCATTTAGCCGTTACAAAGGATAAAAAATATTATATAAACAATAAAGAAATTAACCCAGAAAATTTAGAAGCTGAAATTGCAGCTTATTCAAACAAATTAATTGAACCACCTTTGTTTATGCACTTAGATAAAGATTTACCTATACAAATTATTGCCGATATTATGACAATAAGTATTAAATTAAAGTGTAAACCTGTGTTGGCAACGGCACCTAATAAATAGTGTGATAAACAAAATGAAACTTATAATAAAAAGATTCGTATAAATACCTATGCAATTAACACAAGCAGAAGAAAATAAAAATAACTTAATTTCAGCTACAATTACACTCATAATTTTTGGTTTATTATTATTGTTTTTATTATTATTTAATTTAGTTACCTCTAATCCTCCTTTTCCCGAAAATGGTGGCGGTGGCGGACAAGAAATGGCATTAGGAGTTATGGATGCGGGAAATGATAATGTAGAATATGGAAGTGTAGGCAAAGTAACAGATGTGGTTACAGAAACAAAACCAACCGAAGAAATAATTAATGACCCAAATGCCGAAGTAGTTAACGATAAAAAAAATTCGCCCGAAGTAAAAGATAATAAAACTACTGTAATTACACCAAAAAAAATAGAGGTTATAAAACCAAAAACAGATGCTGAAATTTTAGCCGAAAAATTTAAAAAAAATAATGGCAAAAATGGTGGAGGAATAGGCAATAATGATAAGCCTGGCGAGAATGGCGACCCAAACGGCGACCCGTTTAAAAATGGAAATGGCGGTCATGGGACAGGTGATGACAAAGGTAATGGAGATAATAAAGGTCCCGGTTCAGGACCAGGAAACGGGCCGGGTAGTAAAATAGGCATTTCATTAGCAGGTAGAGCTGTTGTAAAACCACCTAAATTACCAACCGATACAAAAGAAGAAGGAAAAGTAGTTGTTGAAATTACAGTTGACAGCGAAGGAAATGTTATTGAAGCCAACCCTAACGGCCGCGGTACAACTACAAGCAGTGCCTTGCTAAAAGCTAAAGCCAAGCAAACCGCTTTGGGTACTAAATTTAATGTAGATGGAAAATTTGAAGAGCAAAAAGGTACCATTACCATTGTGTTTGCTTTCGATTAATATTAAATTCTATTTTTAATAGATAAATGACCTATCAACAAACCCTTAATTATCTTTTTGACCGTTTGCCTATGTACCAACGTATTGGTGCCGCAGCTTATAAAGCTAATTTAGATAATACGTATAAAATAGTTGAGATTTTAAATGACCCTCATAAAAAAATAAAATGTATTCATGTAGCAGGTACTAATGGTAAAGGCAGTAGTAGCCACATGTTAGCAGCCATTTTACAAAAAGCAGGTTATAAAACTGGCCTATATACATCGCCACATTTAATAGATTTTAGAGAACGTATAAAAATTAATGGCAAACTTATTTCAAAAAAATATGTTGTAAATTTTGTAGAAAAATATAAAACCAAATTTGAAAAAATTGAGCCTAGTTTTTTTGAATGGACGGTTGGTTTGGCCTTTGATTATTTTGCCAATCAAAAAGTTGATATTGCCGTTATAGAAGTTGGTTTGGGTGGAAGATTAGATTCTACAAATATTATAAACCCTTTAGTATCGTTAATTACCAACATTAGTTTTGATCATGTAAATTTATTAGGCAATACGTTACAAAAAATTGCTACTGAAAAAGCGGGTATAATAAAACCTAAAACACCTGTGGTTGTTGGCCAAACACAAGCTAAAATAAAAAATGTGTTTACTAACATTTCAAAAAAACAAAACGCGCCAATACAATTTGCGGATAAAAATTTTAAAATTATTTCATATGAACTTAAAAAACAATTTTTAACGCCAACCATTTTAAATAGTAAAACTAAAAAAGAGGTAACTTATAATTTAGATTTACTTGGTACTTACCAATTAAAAAATGTATTAGGTGTTTTAAATACAATTGAAGTATTAAAAAATAATAATTTTAGTATTTCTCAAAAAACTATACACTTAGCTTTAAAAAATGTTTGTAAACTAACAGGTTTTAATGGGCGTTGGCAGCAAATATCCAAAACCCCATTAATTATAGTTGATACGGGGCACAACGAAGATGGTATAAAGCAAGTGTTAAAAAATTTAGTACAACTAAATTATAAAAAATTACATTTTGTTTTTGGTGCAGTAAATGATAAAGATGTTACAAAAATTTTAAAACTCTTACCAAAAGATGCAATTTACTACTTTGTGAAAGCAAGTGTGCCAAGGGCATTAAATGAAGACGAGTTGTTATTTGCTGCAAAAAAAATGAAACTAAATGGTGCTTCTTATCCATCAGTAAAACAAGGATTAACAGCTTCAAAAAAAGCATACAAAAAAAACGATTTAATTTTTGTGGGTGGAAGTACCTTTGTAGTAGCCGATGCGCTTATTAATTAATATTAAGCTATATTTTTTAATCCGTTAATTAGTTTTATAATTAATTTTTCCCAAACAAAATTTTGAGAGATGGAATTTAAAGCATTTTGTTTCTTTAAATCAACTTCTGTTTTAGTAGTATTAATAATTTCAATAAGCGTTTTTTCAATATCAACGGTGTTACTTTGTTCTATTAACCAACCTGTTTTATTGCTCACCAAAACATTAGTAGCGCCAACATTAGTAGCTAAAACAGCTAAGCCATTTGCCATAGCCTCTAAAATAACATTTGGCATGCCTTCGCTCCAACTTGGGCAAACTAAAACATCACAACCTTTAATTAAAGTATTTAATAATTCTTTATCGCGCACCTCGTTATGATAAATAATATTTTTGTGTTGTAATTTTTTTGTTGAGGGAATAGGGCCAATAAAATGAAATTCAAAATTTTTATTTTGTATGTTTAAAATAGCTTGGTTTAATTCTTCAATACCCTTGCGCCGCTCGTATCTACCCAAATACAAAAATTTAATTTTTTCGGAAGTGGGTTTTATTGTTAGTGCCGCTATTGAAGATTCTACCCCTGATGGTAATTCAAAAATTTTAGAGCCGGTAACACCAATTAATTTTATAATTTCAGTAATTTTTCCACCATAACTAAAAACAACATCTGCATTTTGCGATATTTTTTTTACAGGATATTGTAATAAAAAAATATTTTGTAATTTAATTTTAAAGTTAGGTGGTTTTTGAAACATTTCATACCCATGAAATTTTACGCCAATTTTACAACGAACTATTTTTTTTTGATTAAGTAAATGCCAACCTGTAAAACCTTTGGTATAAATAAAATCATAAGTATTAATATTATTTTTTAATGCCTCAAAAATTAATTTAGAATGCTTGTAGGAGTTGTAGATATAATGCCCTGGGAACGAAAAGCTTTTTGGAAAATTAACAATAATAGAAGTAATGTATTTTTTTTCTTCATCCGTAAAAACTTCTAATTTATTAATATCGTAATTACTATTATTAAAGTGTACTAAATCAATATTTACTTTATTTTGTGCTAAATATTTACACAAATAAAACGAATGTTTTTGCATACCTCCTAGCACATAAGGCCATATTCCATCCGTAATTAGGGCTATTCGCATGCTAAAAGTTTTAAATAGTTTTGTTTATAGTTTTGTTTTATTAAAAACTGCATGGCTAAATTATTATTTTGTTTTTTAGTGCTATAATCTACTCGAGTAAAAATAATTTGTGTGGGCAATACAAAGCCACAGTTTTTAGTTTTTACAAAATCAGAAAAATCGCCCAAATTATGTGATGTAATAATTTGCAAGCCACAACTTAAATATTCGGCAAATTTAACGGGCGACGCTACCTGATTGGTTACCGTATCCTCGCGGTACATTAATCCATAATCAGCAATTAATAGCATATTTTTCACTTCGCTTGGTTGTAGCCATTTGGTGTAAATTCTATTTTTATACACATCAAAAAAAGTAGAATTTTGAGGTGGATGATTGGTAAGCATTATTAGTTTTAAATATTCATTGTTTTTGAAAGCATTTAACAACCACTCCTCTAATAAAGTAAAAGATTGCCAGCCTGCAGAGGAGCCTGAATAAACCAAAACAATATCTTCATCTTTTAAAAAAGTAGTTTGCTGTTTTAAATTTTTTAATTGGTTTTGGGTAGGAAATTCAAAAATAAAATCGCTACTCAGTGTACACGGTATTACAACATGATTTCGCGAATGATAATCATAATTTTTTTTCCAACACCCTACTAATGCTTCTGAAACAGCCAGTCTATAATCAGAGCAGCTAATAGCTTTATTTTCAATATTTTTTATTTGTGAAATAATTTTTTTATTATCAATAACATTATATTCTGTTAATTCTGCAAAATAAGCGCCTCTGGCATCAAAAATTACCTTTTTTATAATTTTTATTTTTTTTAATGTTAATGCCAAATTTGTAGCAAATGCACCACGCCCAATAATTTGCTTACTATTTAAAATTAAGCACACAAAAAATAATTGTATGATGTTAAAACGCCACAGTCCAACTTTAGGAAACATAGGAATAACAATACTTTTAGGTAGTTGTAATTTAATTTTTAATTTATTTTTTTTAAAATCTCTTACAGAAATTAGAGCTACCAAAGTGATTTTGTGTGTATTTTGAATGGTATTTAAATAGTTTACAACATCAATTACTTGGCTGTTATATATACCACTTGGTGCATCGTTATAAGTTAAGTAAATCAAAAAAATTAGTTTAATGCAAATTTAACTTTTTAATTTTTGTAGGTATTACCATTAAGACATTATTTTAAAATAAAAAAAGTCGCATTATGTTGCGACTTTTTTTATAATTAACCTTTTTATTACTTACTTAATTAAACTAACGTGTCCAGTTTTATGATTTATTTTACCGTCTAAATCTTTGTATTTTATTTTGTAGACATAAACGTCTTGTTTTAAAGGATCCTCACCACGGTTTTGTATTGTTCCATCCCAACCTTTGGTAAAATCTTTAGTGTGGAATAGTGAGTGTCCCCAACGGTCAAATATTTCAAAATCATAAGCTGTTTTTAAATCCAAACCAAAGGGTGAAAACACAGGAATAAATACATCGTTTAACCCATCAAAATTTGGCGAAAAAGAATTAGGAATATATACTCCATAATCGTTTTTTACCGATACTATTTTACTGACCTCATCCTTACATCCATTGGTGGTTATAGCGGTTAAGGTTACTAAATATTCGCCTACTTTCGGAAAAATTACTTTAGGATTTACATCACTTAATTGATATAAAGTTCCCATTTGCCATTGGTAAGTATTATCGCCTAGTACGCTGCTTAAATTACTAAATTGTACCTCTGGGTTGGCAATGGTTATATCTTCATTCGGATTAAACACAAAGCCAGCATGCGGCACAGCATATACATTTATAGGGGTTGGTAAAATAGCCTGAGTAGCACATCCTATTTGGTCTTGATAATTAAATACCACACTGTAACTACCTGCAGTTGTGTAAATGTGTGTTATTACTAAACCTGTACCGGTTTGTCCATCGCCAAAATCCCAAGTTCCGTTACCAGTGTTTGCACTAGGCGTATTAAAAATCACTTCAACAGGTAAACAGCCCTTGTTTACGTTACTTACAGCAGTTACGCTAGGAATATCGTTTACAGTTATACGCATTGCTGCCGTATCTGGGCATAAACTTGCAGTAGGCATAGAGTGGGTTTGGTATATAACTAAGTTATTATTACCACTATTTGCAGTAGCGGGGTTAAACAAGCCATTTACCACATTAGCACCAGACCATACCCCCCCTGAGTTTTGCACCAAACTATTTAAATTTATGATGGGATTGTTACGACAATAAGGACCTGCATAGTTTGTAAAATCGGCAGAGATGTATTGCTCAATATTTATGGTGGTAGTAGCTATTGATACGCAAGGCCCTGAAGTAGTTGTGTAATTAATAATATTACTACCTATGTTTGCAAACGAGGGTAAAAATAAGCCAGCAGTATTAATAGCAAACGCATTATTTGTGGCACCAAAAGATCCTCCTAAAGGACTTACATTTAATTGTATTGGCGGGGCAGTGTTACAAAACGGCCCTACTTGTGTAATGTTTGCAGGAGCTAAAGAAAATACATTTACCGATAGGCTCGCTTGGTCTGGGCATAAGCCACTAGGCGATGAGACGGTGTTATAAGTTAGTACTATACTGCCCACACCAGAGGTGCTAGGGTTAAAATTAAAACCAGTTACACCCAAACCTGACCAAGTACCTAAGCCATTGCTGGTTAAAGGCAATAAATTTATAGCTGAGTTATTGTTACACTTATTAGCAATACTACCTGTAATTACTGCTGGCACAAAGGCTTCTATATTTATTGTTTTGGTTTGTTGCGCATTACAAGTAGCTGTACCCACTATGTATTGCACAAAATTTTGACCAATATTAGCTAAAGATGGGGTAAACATACCCGTATTGCTTAAATAACTTGATGTTACCCATGCACCGGTATTTGGTGTTACTACTAGTTGTGTAGCGGGGCTTGTATTACAATATGGCCCTACTTGAGTAATGTTAGGTACAATTGGGTTTAATACATCTACGGTTAATGAGTGAGAGTCGGGGCAAAGAGTTGGGTTAGGGCTTGAAGTTGTGTTATAAGTTAGTACATAGGTGTTAGTTGCTAATCCAGCAGGGTTAAAGCTGTAGGTACCTATTACATTAACGCCACTCCAAACACCATTTACGGTGCTTTGTACAATACTATTTAAATTTACCAATGGCATAGTGGTACATTGATTACCTACCGAACCTGTTAAGGTTGCTGGGTTGTATTGATTAGTAGTAATAGTTGTTGTTGCTGTATTTACACAAGGCCCAACAGTTATAGAGTAACTTACCGTTGAGGCACCAATAGTTGCTAAATTTGGACTAACAACTCCACCCAAACTTACGGCTGGGTTTCCAAACCAATTACCACCAATTGGGCTTACAGTCATATTTACAGGGGCATTATTGCTACAATAAACGGGCAAGGGGGTTATAACAGGGCTAATTGTAGAGGTAACCGAAACCGCTAAGGTATTACTACTAGGGCAAACGGTTGGGTTGGGCGAAGAGGTGGTAGAATACGTTAAAACATAGGTGTTAGTGGCTAAGCCAGCAGGATTAAAACTATAAGTTCCAGCAACGTTTACGCCAGTCCAAACACCATTTACAGTACTTTGTACTAAACTCATTAAATTAATATTACCATTGGTAACACAAAGTGGTGCAATGCTACTTGTAAGTGTTGAGGGATTATATTGGGATACATTAAAACTACCTGAAGCAGTAGCAATACAACTCCCAACACCAACACTGTACATAAATGTATTTGTGTTTATCGCTGCTAACGATGGTGTAATTAAACCCGTTGTAGCATTAATTAAACCAACAGCTACATTAGTACTAAAAGTTCCACCCGAAGGGTTAACCGTAATTGTAACTGCTGATGCATTTGTACAAAAAGGATTTATTGGTGTAATAGTTGGAGTTACAGGGTTTGCAACGGTTACAGTAAATGTTTTTATTACTGGGCAATTTATAAATGTTGGCGTAACTACTACTGAATAATTTGTTGACAATATTGTGCCTGGAGCTGTAGTAGGTGTAACAATACTAGCCGTAGTTGTTGTACTTGATAAAAAAGTAGCTGGAGTCCAGCTGTATGTAAATTGCGATGGGTTTGTGCCTGCGCAATTGCCAAATCTAACTACCGGGCGGTTAGTTGTAGTTCCAAAAGGAGCTTGTGTAGTTAAACATGCTGGTTGTGTATCGCTATAATAAATTAAACACGAGGCAAAAGCTGTAGTAAAATAGGGCGAAGTACTATTTTGGGTATAACTTGGTGTTAAATTATAACAAACATCTACTAATAAATTCGAAACACCATCCCAATAATACGGTGTTGTAAAATTGTGCGTATTCCAACCTGTTGTTACAATATAGTTACTACTATAAACTTGGGTTAAACCTGCATTGTCAAAGGTATTAGGCAAGGCGTTAACACCAGTACATTTTAAGCGAATGGTATAACCTGGGTAACTTGTAGTACCACTTATAGTAATAACATTAAATGCTAAACTGGTTAAATAACCTTGTCCAATGCCCATAGCCGTTAATTCTGAAGCTCTAAACAATAGTTGATGTCTTGCATTTTTGTACCAATTACCATATGGCGCAGGGTAACTTGTGGTTCCATTTTGACTCGTTGTGGTACCTACTTGAATAACATTAGGACTTAAACACGCAGGCCCTACACCAATGTTAGAGCAAGGGGTACCTATAATTTGATTACCAAAATTAACCGATGCTGTAATGTTACTTCCTTGACAAATAGTTGATGTTACAGGACTAACAGTATAGTTAAAGGTATATGGGTTTACTGTAAACGTTGTGCCGTAATAACACGAACCATCAAAAGCAGCAACACTGTATGTGCCAGCGCTTAAGCCTGTTGGTACAAAAGTATTAGAAACTGTTGGTGCTAAAACGGATGAATAACTAGGTGTTGGAGAAGAAAATACGGAATAAGTGTTTAAACCACTTGGCGTACTTGCGGCAGGCATAATTACAATAGCTGCAGTGCCATTTGTTGCACCAGTACAAATTAAACCTATACTTGGTACACTAACTGCTCCTGGCGTAGTTGATTGCAAAGTGTATTTTACGGAATCTTTACAACCTTGTGGTGTGGTGTAAGATAAATAGTAAACAGCACCATTAAAAGGTGCATTAACAGTATAGTTTTGTGCGGTACCTTGTGGCGCAGGAATTGGGGTTAAATTATTATACCATTGAAAATTACTTCCACCCACCGTTGTTAAGTAAGCTTTATTCCCACAATAAGGCTTAGTTAAAAAGAATAAATTTGGCGGCGAAGTACCAATTTGAAATGTACCCGAAGCGGTACCACAAGTACCACCACCCCCAACAACAGTTGCAGAGTAAGTACCTGGTGTTAAGTTAATAACTGTTGCTGTTGTTTGCGATGAAAGATTTACAGTTGGGTTTGAAATACAAGTGTATGAAAAAGTATAACCACTGCTACTACCCGATGCATAAACTGTAGCCGAACCACTTGCGCCACCAGGGCAAGTAGATTGTGTAGCAATACCATTTATGTAAGCTGATGATGTTTTAATAGTATCTTTTGCGGTAAAGGTACAGCCTGATGCGGAAACCATAGTAACCGTAAATACTTGTCCTACTGTAACTGGCGATACTGTTATAGAAGGTGCATTTGCTAAAGCAGGTGTGTAGCTAACACCGGCGGGACCTGTCCATTGATACGATGCATAACCTAATGGCGCAACAATACCTGCAGCGCTTGACCCTGCACAAAAACTTACTGGTCCGCCAACGTTACCGCCAGCTCCACCCAAACCACTACCTATTATATTGCCACCACATTTCGAGTCAAAAAAAGCATAGCCAAAATGAGCGCCGCCATTACAATCGCTATTGGTAACTCTAATAGTTACACATGTGCCAATATAAGGCGTTAAATCAATATATTTTACGGTCCAGTTTGTCCACGAAATACCTGAAACAGTAACCGAATACCCTGACACACCGCTTGTACAAGCACTTCCGGAAGGGGTTAAACTAATTGATGAGCAAGGCAAAGGCACATTTGCACAATTAAATACATCTACCTTAAACGAGGGTTGATCGCAACAAGCGTGCCCCGAGCCATCCCAAGCACCTGCATAAGCAAATTGATATAAAGAGTTTGCAGCCGTTACAGGAAACGTTTGTCTTATTTGTGTAACTAAAGTTCCTGGGCTACTGTTATTCATTTTAATAACTTTAGAGCCTCCTAAAGGCGAATTTGGTAATGTACCCAAATAAGGATCGGCAATTGGAGTCGTCATTACCCATAATTCTGGACTACCAGCAGCACCCGTAGTGGGTGTAACGCATGCAGCACCATTAGGAAAACCATTATTACTGTTAGAGATTGTCCAGCCAGCAACACCACCAGCACCAGTATATTGACCAGGTGCGGTTGCTTCAAAATCTTCGTTTACGCAGGGCGCAGCGTTTACTGAACTTCCGCCAATAGGTTTAAATGCTTGTTGATTGGATAAATTAGTAGTATTTAAATGGTATTTTTTTATAATAAATTCGCGCTTTAAATTATTCATTACATAAATATATTCTGCGCCATAAAAACTTCTTCCTAATAACATTGCTTTGTATTCCGCTTCATCAAAGCCATCTAAGGAATCATTATAAAAATTTATATAGTTTTTAAACGAACTTGCTGTATTTAAATATTGTTGTGTTTCAACAAAATTAGCTTTTACATCTGTTACAACAGTTCCTTTTGTTGACGAATTATTTTGTTGTTTATTTGTTTGAGCGTTTAATACTCCTACAAACAAAAACAAAATTGATAAATTAAAAAATAGTTTCATTACGTAATAATTTTACAGTAAATATAAAAAAAATACGTTTAAATAGCTTCGCATTCACTCACTCAAAAGTAGGTTTCGCTAAATATTATAGCGTATTTTAACATAAAAGTAAAAAAAACGAAGAAATTTTCCCAAAAAAATCGCATTATTTTTTTTGATAAGAAGCTTTAAACAGTGTTAAGTGGTAAAAAATAGTACTTACTTACTTAATTAAACTAACGTGTCCAGTTTTATGATTTATTTTACCGTCTAAATCTTTGTATTTTATTTTGTAGACATAAACGTCTTGTTTTAAAGGATCCTCGCCACGGTTTTGTATTGTTCCATCCCAACCTTTGGTAAAATCTTTATTGAGCGAATCCACGCCCAAGACCTTTCCCGTAAGTTTTCGTCCATCTCGCAGAACCACCTCCACCGTGTCGGATCCCGCAACCACATGGGCATTGGTCATA
>JANYEQ010000090.1 GCA_025363015.1 Bacteroidota bacterium | reverse complement strand
TGATGATTTTATGTTTACGAACAACGAAGTTGAAAGCTCGTTTAATATTTTTAAAAATCAATTCGCCAAAAACAGAATTTTTATAACGGTTGCGGATTTATTAAACTGTTTAGAGGAATTTAAACACTACAACAACCAAATACGCTATCCAAAAAATTTATTTGGTTTGCATCCACTACAAGTTTTAAATGGCGATACAATTAATAAAAAACGTTTTGCACCTTATTTAAAAATTGCAAAAGATACACGCTACCAAAACAATACATCAATGAACGGGTGTAATAATTGTAAATAATCAACTACAAAATCCTTTAAACTATCTTTTTTTTGTTTTCAATTTTTTACTTTTTTTATTTCAGTCTGTTTAAAAAATAGCTGTGTTTTTAATTAAGCATATCTGGTTTTCTACTAGTACGGATATTCGTACTGTTTGTTTCGGGTGCGCTCGGGCGGTGAGCTCTCTCGGGCGGTCAGGGCGGTCAGCTCGGGCGGTCAGTTCTTAGAGAAATAGATGTTGTAAGCCAGTCGAATTGATAAATAAAAAAACGGTTTTATAGCTTCATTATTTATTTTTATGGGATAATTATAATGCACATTACTTTCTATATCAAAATTATTTATGGAGAGTTTTAGTGGTAAACTCAATTCTAAATCTACACATCTAAATTTATTATTAATAGTATCGCCTTGCTGTATATTGCCATATATTGGTAAAAAACTTTTATTAGTAAACGTACTTAAAAACTGAGGATTGATAAGTAGTTTACCTGCCTTTGAAATTTTTGTTAATTGAAATTCGTGATTAATTTGTAAGTCGGTTTGAAAAATATTTTCGTAACCAAACATATAGTAAAATGTTGGTTGTATGCTTATAAAATTAAGATCGTAATTAATATCAGCTGACATAAAATTAGCTAAAGCATTTCGTGCATAATCATCTCCATTATTAAAAAACCAACGTTGATATTCTATTGAGCAATATAGTTTATCAGTAAATTGATTTTGATACCCAATACCTAAATCAGTTTTTGCATACCGATTTGGCATAGCGCTCCATATATAGCCTGTGTATGTAGCGTATAAACCCGATGTGGTTTTATAGATAATATCATTTTCAAATCCATATTGATTTCTATCAAAACTACGGCCCCAAAAAGTGACTTTATTATTAAACTCAGTACTTAATTCAATAGAAGGGCTAATGTCTTTTAAAGAATCTATTAAGGTAAGAATAGAATCTCTGTTAAGTTTAAGTGAATTGTTTTGTGCATTAAAAATAGAAGCATTAAAAAGCAGAATTAACAAAAAAACAATGTTACTAAGCTTCTTCATAATCATAATACTTAGTTTGAATATTTGCTGCTTTAACAGCAAATGCAGCTCTGTATTCTAAATTATTTTTTAGATGAATGGGTTGCAAGGTAAATGATTTTGTTTTATTATTTTTATTCATATTATTAAAATCACACACTTCAAAACTGTTCATTGGTTTAGTAAGTCCAATACCTAATGCTTTTACGTAAGCTTCTTTAAGAGTCCAAAGTTGGCAAATTTTTTCTATTTGATTATTTTTATTTTGGCAGTTAAAAATAAGTTTTTTTTCTTTTTTAGTGAAGCAACTATTTATTAAGTCTTCAACATACATTAGTTCACTTATTTGCTCCACATCTATTCCAATTTGTTCTTGATTTGAAATGGCAACCAATAGCAAATTTTTTCGGTAAGAAATATTAAAATATATATTATTCGAATTAGAATTTGAAAGAATTGGCTTTCCGTTAAAATCTCGTTTAATTATTATTTCGTTTTTATTAATGTAGTTTGATAATATGTTTTTTGTTGTGTAATGTACTTTTGTATAACGTAAAGCGTCATCCGAAATTAAAAATTTATTAAATCGCAAATTTTCATCAGCACTCAATTCATTAATCATTTGCGCTTTATTGGTATTTACTTCGTTTAAATTAACCGACCAAATATTTACCCAATTTGATTGATACATCATTATTTATTTTTAAAGAATTTTGCTGGAGAGCCTATCCACATGGTATTGCAAGGGATCGTTTCGCCTTTCATCACAAGCGTTAAATCTTCAATAGATGAATTAGTTTGCATTGTAGCGTCATATAAAACAACTGCCATTGCCCCAACATTACATCCTTTTTTTATATACAAATTAGACATTTTCATTACTCTATCTTCAAACAAATGGGTTTGTATAGTAGCTAATTGATTTAGGCAAACATCATCTTCAATATTAACTAAATCAAATTCTGTTATTTCGGTAGTTTCCATAAATACGCGCTTACCAATTTTACTACCCATCATTCTAAAAAAAACAGGCGCCAATGGCGTTCCTAACAGCATATTTACGAGCAGTGGATAAACCATACTTTCACAAAGCGAATTAACTAATTCATTACACCAAACAAATGTGCTCCACAAAGGTTTGTTTTGTGGCTTGTATTTACCAATTAATATTTTTTTAAACACCACTGTTATAAGCGGCGTAATTAAAATTAAACCTGTTAAAATAAAAGGCGCCAATACTACCACTACGCCAAAACTTTCTATCAACAGCACATCATAAATAAGTTTATAGAAGGCCAAAAATATCATAGTTGTAAATGCTAAGGGTAAACTAATTTTAAAAAACTCAATCACACCTCTTTTAAAAAATAATAATTTTGTAGGGTTAAACGTTAGCTTATCATCAAACTGCTCGCTTGGTTGTCGCCTTGGTAAAAACAATGGCGGCGAACCTAACCATGATGTTCCATTCATCTCTCCTTTATTAATATGTTTTGGTGGCACCGATAATACACCAATCAAGCAATCATCGCCAACCACATCGCCACAAGCTATTACAGCGCTATTACCAATAAATGTTCTACTACCAATAACTGTTTTTCTTAAATACATAATTCCATCGCGCACATCAGGCGAACCAACACTTACCGAATCTGCCAAGAAACTACCAGCACCAACTTCTAGCAAGTCGGAAGATAATTGATTAACAGTAGATATTTCGGCTTGCTTACCAACTTTAGCACCCATTAAGCGCAGCCACGATGGAAGAAATATAGTGGCATAAATAGATTTAAAGGAAACCAACACAAAATGTAAAATCATATCTACAATCCATTTTTGAATGTACCTAAAACTATAAATACTAAAATCTTCTTCTTTCGTTTTTCCAATAATAACCCACTTTACAAAGGCAATAAATACACAAAAAATAAAAATGTAAATTGCAGTAAGCGGAATTGAAGCCATACACGCATATAGAAAGCCGTAGTTTAAATCAAGTTCATAAAAAGTTAAGCCAAACGGAATCATTAATGCTAATGGAAAAAGTATAAGAAATATTAGTGCAAATAATTGAAATGTTAAATAAAAAATATACGGTAAACGTTTTAATTTTTTAGCAGATGTAGTGTTTTTAATAATTGATTCTTCAACTTGTTTTGCTGGCGCACCTTTCCAATGTTGGTTTTCGGGTATTGATGCATTAGCTGTAAGTAAAGATAAATCGCCTAACGAAGAATTATTTTTCATCACTGTATTTAGTGATAAAACAGAACGTGTACCAACAAAACAATTTTCTCCAATCTTAATAGAACCAATTATCAATTCGCCATTTTCTATTGTGTAACCTGTAAGATGCGCTTCTTTAGCAATACTTGAGCTATCTTCAATTTCTAATAAATCAAACATTCTAATTCTATCCGTACCTAAATAAACGCATTTACCAATTTTTGCACCCAATAATCTAAAATACATATTTAAAAATGGTGTGCCTGCTAAAAGTCCAATAGGCGTGATATCTACAAATTTTTTCACAAACCAAAACCTAAAATAATAAAAGCTCCAAAGAGGGTAACGGCCTTTTTTAAACTTTCCAATCACTATCCATTTTACGAGTATTGAAACAATTAGTAATGCTGGAAACGTAGAAATGACAAGTAACGAAGAGTATGTAATCAATTTGTATTCATTTATATTAGGACTTATTTTTTCAATAATAAAAGGACTCAAAAATCCTGTGGAGCTAACCATTATAAAAAGAAAAAAAGAAACTACTTGTAGTGCAGTTACAGTTACGTAAGTAGGCGTTGAAACTTTTTTTGGTTGTTTTTTTTCTGTAGCATTTTTTGCTGCGTCATTATTTTGAGTTTCACCTTGTTTTAAATGTTTGGCTAATTTTTCGATACTTCTTTGCGTATAAATATCTTGAATCGAAATTTGTTCGAAGCCGTTTGTTTTGCGTAGTTGCGACACAACCACAGAAGCCAATAAAGAATGTCCGCCTAAATCAAAAAAATCATCTGTAACAGATATTTCTTCTATGAGTAAATACTCTTGCCAAACTTTTAAAATAATTTCTTCAAATTTGTTTCTTGAATTTATAACCTCTCTACTTCTTACTTTTGGCTCTTGTATTGGCTCAGGTAGTGCTTTACGGTTAACCTTACCACTAGATAAAATCGGAAACTCATCTAAAGGCATGTATAAACTTGGTACCATATAAATTGCCAATTTGGTTTTGAGTTGAGCTTTTAAATGTTCTTCATCAAATTTTGTTTTATCAATTAAAATTAAATATGCCACTAGGTGTTGTACTTTATGTACGTCCTCTTTTACAGAAACAACAGCGTTTTTTACGTTACTATCTTGTAAAATAATTGTTTCAATTTCGGCTAATTCAATCCTGTAACCTCTTAGTTTTACTTGCGTATCAATACGCCCTAAAAACTCAATGTTTCCATCGGCATTGTATCTTGCGAGGTCGCCACTTTTGTAAATTCGTTTTTTAAAAGTATTTCCTACATCAAAATTTGGCAAAATAAATTTTTCATTTGTTAGGTCGTTTCTATTTAAATAACCAGTAGCCAAACCATTGCCTGCAATACACAATTCGCCTGGCAAACCAACGGGGCATAGTTGATGTGAACTATTAAGCATAAAAATAGCATAATTAATTACAGGCTTTCCAATGGTGATTTTTTCTTTCGGATTAAAATCGGCATAGCTTGCAATTACTGTAGATTCGGTTGGGCCATAAGTATTAGTAATTCTTAAACTTGGTGAGTGCCATTTTAGTAATAAATCGTTAGGACAATTTTCGCCACCTAAAATTAAAAGTTTTAAAGATGGTAACGGATTGCTTAGCATTGAAAGCATTGTTGGCACTGTTGAAAATACAGATATCTTATTTTGAGAAATAAAATTAGAAACGTCAGCACCCGAATGCATCACTTCTTCACTCACAGGATATAAAGTAGAACCCGAAGCAAATGCTAACCAAATTTCTTCGAGCGAAGCATCAAACGCTGTTGAAAATCCTTGTGCAATTTTTTCGTTTTCAGATAATGCAAATATTTCCTTTTCGGCTTTTACCAAATTACTAATAGATTTATGAGGAATAACAACGCCTTTGGGCTTACCAGTAGAACCTGAAGTATAAATAACGTATGCTGGAGAATTAAATTCTATTTCAATTTTTGGATTTTGAATTTGAGAACTTTTATTTAATTCAGTTACAATTTCTATTTCAGCATATAAAATTTTACCATCATAATTAAAATGATTTTCTTTTAATACTATTTCAGAAATAAGAAATTTGCAACCAGAATCATTAAGTATAAAAGAAACTCTATCTGCGGGATAACCTGAATCTATTGGCACATAAGCAGCACCACATTTTAAGGTAGCTAACATACAAATATAAGCATTGGCATTTCTTTTTAAATGTATGCCAATAAAATCGCCTTTAGTAACGCCTTTATTTAAAAAGTAATGTGCTAATTTATTGGCTTCTTGGTTTAATTCTAAATAGTTATAAGTTGTGTTGTCGATAACCAACGCATTATTATTAGGAAATTTATTTACAGTTTCTTCAAATAGATAATGCAGAAGTGTAGGTTTGGCGATGGTTTCATTATAAGTTCCATGCGATTGATTAATTATTGTTTCAATGTCTGACGCACTTAATATTGAAATATTATTTAATGTCATGTTTTTGTTTTGACTAATTTCGTTTACAAAAACATCCAGATAATTATTTAAGTTTTTAAATATTAATTCCCAAAAAGAATTAGGAGAACAATTAAAATTTATATCATCTAATGACTGCGAATTAAAATTAATTTCATACCCATTTGAATCGTTTTCAGCAATCCATAGTAGCTTTAAGCTATCTAAGTTTTCTGAATCTAAATGTAAGTTTAATTGCTCGCTTACACTTATTACTATTTCATTAAAGGTATCATTAAAATTTATCGCATAAATAATATCAATTTCTTGAACTTGATTTTTACTAACAACTTTAATAGTAATACTATCATTTAGCCGTTCGGTAATTTTAGCTAAAACAGCAATAATAGTAGCTATTTCGAACACCCAATTTTTTGATGAAATGTTTTTTTGTTCATCAATAACTATACCCTTAATCATCATTAAAAAATCACTTCTAAAATTGTCGAAATTGGCATTAAAACGCCTGCTTTAAGTTGTATGTGAAAATCAGAAACGCACCAAATAGTCGTATAAACGAATCCAAAACCTTTAGAATGTTTAAAAACTATCTTAGATTTTTGCTTACCTAAATTATCCAATAATAAAGCGGAATTTAATTTTTCTGCCCTTTGGTTTTTATCCTCTTGATGTTTTAGTACATCTACTTTAGAAAATACTACGCTTTGTAGTTCTTCTTTTTTTATCTCGTTAACTAACATAATTATAGGATTTAAATTGATGAGTCAAAGGTATGCTTCAGCTTTAAGCTATTCTTTTTTAAATATGCCTTTATTTGTTTAACATCCATATCCATTATATCTACAGAAATTTTTTCTTTTATTTCTCTGAATGTTTGAACAGCATCAAACTCTTTTTGTTTCTCTTTAATCTTACTCTTCATATTTAATAATTTCTTTTGGAGAACGAATTTCTAATACCGGATAATTCATCTTTAAGTTAACGGAATTATAACCTCTTATTCTATAAACATTTACAATGTGCTTAAAATTCCAACTTACTAATAAATCTACTTTACTGATTGTTGCGGTTGCAATATGCAAACCATCATCAAAACTTGTTTTCCCTACAACCTTTTCCTCAATGTATTTACTAGCTAATTCAATCATATCATCTTTAACTTCAATACGCACTTTATGTGTTTTGGGCAGCTTTTTAAAGTAATTTCTTATTTTTCCCGGTGCATTTACCAACTCAGTTTCTGTTAAATCAGAATAAACGCAAGTTAAGTACCCTAATTTTACCTGCTCAAATAATTGCAAAGTATCTTCTTCAAATTCTGCATCAAAAACACCACCAAAAACTGATGTATCAAAATAAAAACGTTGTTTTGCCACAATTCAAAGATAATAATTTTAGTTGAGTTAAAAAAGTAATCAATTAACCACTAAACTATTGCTATTACTAAGCTACTTTTCACATAGAGATAGCAATTTATAAAAAAACTCTAAAACAATCACAGGCTTTACTAATACTTTTTGTTTCTAATAATAAACGCCACAATTGTTTGTTAAATGTACAAAATTTAATTGATTTTTATTCAGAGGGTCTAGTCTTAATTTCAATTCTACTTTTTTAGACTTTAAAATCTTCGTTCTTTTCATTCTTTAGTTGCATTTAAATGGGCAAGCTTTGCACAAAACAAAAAAACAAAGCTGTAAAATTAAACGAATTGTTTTGGAATTTTGAGTATGAAATGGCAAGAAATCAAAAATCATAAAGCAACTGTATTTAAAAGGCTTACAGGTGTTTCAAAAGAAACATTTATAGTGATGAGTTCAGAAGCTGAGCGTTTAACGCCAGCCTCTATTCATAAAAT